>DAOVVQ010000128.1 GCA_030637065.1 Planctomycetota bacterium | reverse complement strand
CTAATATGGATTACAGTTAATAAGAGCCGATCGATCCACGAGAAAAACCATATTCATCATGAATCCTTTCAAATAAAACCCATGATGAATACGCCGGTCATCGGCTCGAATTAACTGAAATTATTATAATTGAGCCTTTGGTCATTTGAATTTGGTGCTTGTTTAGGATTTAGATATCAGAATTTAGGATTTGAAAAACGTAGGGTGCGATATTTCGCACCACTTTAGCCAAGTCGGCAGGGTGGACCCCGGCCCATGCTGAAAATGAAGATCCTAACAACTACTCCTGGCGGCGGTGTCAGCCCGCCTGATGAGAAACACAGCCCTGCGGCTGCGGCGATAGATACTTTTCGATCATCTCGTAGAGCTGATTTCGCCCGATCGGCTTGACCAGCAACTCGTTAAATCCGGCCTGGGCGCTCGCCTGCTCGACCTCTTTACCTGAGTCAGCGGTAATCATCGCCATGGCAGTTGTCACACCTTCGCTGCGCAGCTCCCTGGCGGCATCGAGACCGTCCATCCCCGGCATATGCAAGTCCATTATTATGAAATCGAAACTCTCCGCTGTCGCCGCGACCACCGTCTCCCTGCCGTCGGTCACCATCTCGACCTCCAGCCCCGTCTTGGCCAATAGCGTGCTTAGCAGCAGTCGGCTGGTAGGATTGTCGTCCGCAACCAAAACCCGACCCGAGTACACAGATCCCCTTTTCTCGGGCACTTCACCGACGCGGTGACTGGCGCGGTGACTATCGCCCGTCTCAGCCGCCGGTTTGGTTCCGCAAGGTATGGCCAGCGAAAATATCGACCCTTCGCCGGGCTCGCTCATGACCTGAAGTTTGCCGCCTAACAGCCCAGCCAGCCTCTTTGTAATGGCAAGCCCGAGCCCTGTTCCGCCGAATTTCCGCGAAGTACTGCTGCTAACCTGCGAAAACGACTCAAAAATCAGATCCAGCTTATCAACGTCAATTCCAATGCCCGTATCTTCAACGGTAAACCGAATCCACATCCGGTCGTCAAGCTGCTCGCCCCTTGCCTGCACATGAACATGGCCGCTCTCAGTGAACTTGATCGCGTTACTGACAAGATTTACCAGGCACTGACGCAAACGCATCGGATCGGTGCGGATCTCGTCAGGAACCGTGCCATCGCAGCGAACCTGAAATTCCAGACCCTTACCGGCGGCAAGCGTCCCCGTCAAATCGTTGATCCCCTCCAGCAACTCCCTTGGGTTTAAGGGGAGCATTTCCACGTCGAGCTGGCCGGCCTCGATCTTGGAGAAATCGAGGATGTCATTGATCAACTCCATAAGATTATTCGCCGACTTCCGGATCGTGCAAACATACTTGGCATGATCGTCGCTCAAATCCTCCTCTGCCAGCACATCTGCAAAACCGATTATTGCATTCATGGGCGTGCGAATCTCATGCGTCATATTCGCAAGGAACTCGCTCTTGGCCTGATTGGCAACGACGGCCTCTTCCGCAAACATATTGGCCCGCTCCACCGAAGCCTCCAACTGCCCGTTAACGTCTTCGATCTCCTCCTTGGCTGCCATGAGCGCATCTTCGACAACCTTGCGATCGGTGATATCCTGGGCAAAAACGATCGAACCTGCGATATTGCCGTCATCATCGAGAAACGGGATCCTGTCCGCCAGGGCCCATCGCGTCTGGCCCGAACTCGTCCTGTACTCGCGAAGCTGACCGGACATCGCCTTGCCCGTTCGAACGACCTCCTCATCCAGTTGCCGTGCCCTGGCCGCACCATCGGGAAACAGTTCGTAATAGTTCTCGCCAACGACCTCCTTTACGGTCAAACCAACGGCCTCTGCCGCAAATTTGTTGGCGCGAAGAATGATCCCGGACTTGTCCCGATACCAGACCATCGCCGGAACAGCGTCGAAGATCGTCATGAAATCCTTCCTGAGCTTTCCAAACTGCCGTTCGAGTCGCTCAAGCGATTCATGCTCGCGGGCAAAGGCCTGCTTTGCCTCCTCAAGCTCGCCGCTGAGAGTGTTTATTTTTTTATCCAAATCATCATCCAGGCTCATGTCTTTTTTACTCCGGCCATGCTGCAACCCGGTATTTCGACGCTCGATAACGTAGCGGATAGATCGCCCTAACATACTGCGCAAATGCTCGCCTTTGTCCAGATAGTAATCCGCACCCTCACGGATCGTCCGCACCGCTACCTCTTCATCCGCCGTCGCCGACAGCACTATAATCGTCACTTGGGGGTTTTTTTCGCGAATCCGCTGAACCGTATCGATACCATGACTGTCGGGAAGTTTCAGGTCCAGAAGGATGTTGTCGAAACGCTTTTTGCCTAAAAATTCGGTCGCCGTCGCCAGGTCACCGACTGTCTCGACATGATACCTGACAGGCTCGTTAGCACTTGAAAGAATACGCTCTACCCGCCGGCATGTACCGAGGTCATCCTCCACCAACAGTACATTAATCGGGTCTTTGTACATGTTCTTGCCTCTGGATTTAATGAAGCGTGCTGCTGATGGATTGCAAAGCAGAGTCAAATCATCTTACTTAATAGACAATCCGAGACAGCCCCCGCAGGCCGTCTCGGATCGCAAAAACGTAAACAGTAAACCATTGTAAGGAGATATTTGCAGCAATCATTCTTATCGCATCCCTCATAGGGCTATCAGCACCTGGCAGGGGGAAGCAAACACCTGCTACCCACTTAGCATATCGACTATTTCCAAGCCACTGCTTAAATGGGGGATGTGCCTAATTTTATAGGGAAAAATCCCTATGCCGCAGTAGTGTCATTCAAGCAAGCAGAGAGGCTTGAATTAGATAAAACCTGGTAGCCATGCTCTGGAATCCGGGATCCCAACCGCAGGCCCCCAGCCGAAAAACCGGGCCCTGTGTCTCTAAGGCGTGGTTAATCCCTCGCGTATGGCATATTTCGTCAGTCCCGCGATGTTGCGGATATTGAGCTTGTCCATGATGTGCTCACGGTGAGAATCGATGGTTTTGACACTGATATGCAGGGTAGCGGCGATCTCTTTCGTCGTCCACCCCTCAGCGACGAGTTGAAGAACTTCCCGCTCGCGACCGGTCAGCCCATCGCCGCCGCTCCACTTCGGATTAGTTATCATATTGACGTAATCGCTGAAGATAACATTGGCGATACGAGAGCACAGATAGGTCCGATCCTCCACCATCGCCTTGATACCCTTGATCAACTCGGTAAATGCCGACGCCTTGAGCATATACCCCGAGGCCCCAGCCTTGAGCATCTTCGCAACGGTAGTCCCGTCCGAATGCGTGGATAACGCCATAACCTTGGTATTCGGGTGCCTGGCGACCATTTGGCGGGTCGCCTCAATGCCGTTGAGATTGGGCATTCCGATGTCCATAAGCACGACATCCGGCGATAGCTCCTCCACCATCTCAACCGCTGTCCGCCCGTCCGAGGCCTGCCCAACTGTTTCCATCTCCGGGTGCTTGCGCAAAAGTGCGCACAACCCCTCAACCATTAGCTGGTGGTCATCTGCCAATAATATCCTAATACCCATCTCGCTTTCCTCTCACCTTTATATCAACATGCACGAACAAAAATCATAACATATTTTATTTGGGAATCAAATTTTAATTGCCTCTCCATTTATTACTCGCTTAATTCCCACGCCTGCCACAACAGTTTCTCTTGTCCATCGCCCTCGGTATAAAAGACGCTCCCCGCTTCGATATCCATGAAAACACTCCTTCGCGTCGTCCCACCCACGCATTTTGCCCTTATTGGAATGTTGTTCTTCTCTAAAATCTTTATGGTTGAATCGATATTGTCTCTGCAAATGCTGTCATCGGGCCTCATCAGCACATTTCCCCCTCCGACAATACACACCTCGATATCGTCCCGGCACGAACCCGCTTCTGTCATCAGGTTTATCAATTCATCGATCCCGTCAGCGGCGTATTTCGACTTTTCCCCCTGTTTGCTCTTCGGGGCGCGGCCAGGCAGCATAACGTGAGCCAGCGCGCCAATCCTGCCCCTGGCATCGTAGGCTGCAACGCCAAGGCACGAACCTATAGCTATCGATCGCAATATCCCACCGTTCGAGTTGACCTTCACTTCGCCTGTATTAACGTCGATAGTCTCTTTCAAATCGATCTCACACCACAAAACCACAGATTGTGATACAACTGGACCAGCAACCTGCCCAATGCCAGTCTGCTCATTCCCGTAAATGAACTGTTTGAGTGTAAGGGCCCTGACCGCAGCGAGCAAGGGTAAAACCGTAAAAAAAATATAAAATTACCGGAATTATTCGGTCAGGAATGGATAGGAATGGCTGTTAAGAGATGTCCTGGCCATAACCGAAAAACACCTTGAACGTCGCCGGTGTTCGATGCTTTGGCCCTTTTACCCGTTTGCGCAAGGCTGCTCGACGCAGTCGTTTCGTACCTGGGCGATCAGGGCCAGCATCTCGTCGGCCTGGTCCTGGATCGTCGTGTCCCGACTTGTCACACGCCCGTTCCACTTGCAGTATTCGTCGTTGAGCTGCTCTCGTTTATCTTCGACGGTCATATCGTCGGTTATACCGAGAATGAAGTTAGTGTAGTCGCCCCGGCCGGACCTGACGGGCAGGAGTTTCTGAGCCATAGCTCGAAACTTTTCGCCATCGATATCAAGCAGTTCCGCCGTCCGTCTGAGAATGTCGATCTGCCTGCCGCTGATCTCGTCACCCTGACCGGCTATGCGCAGACAAAGCTCGATCGCGTTATACCTTTCGATAACCTCCAACGCCCGGGCCATTTCACGACCAACCGATTCGATGTCAACTTGCCTGTTCGACTCGATCAACTCAGCCGTCTCTCTCAGTGCGCCCCCCAGCAGATCCCTGATAACCAGCTTGCCCGTATTGGATTGGCAGGCCATGATGTGTTCGTCTATCCACTGCCTGATAACATCGAGCTGCGCCTGATTGCTCCGCCCCTCCGAGTCTGCGACGGCAACCGCCAGCCGGACGGTCAGCACCCTGGCCTGATTGTTGTCTTCGGTTATATCGATGTAGCCCGTCTGCGCGTTCTCGTAGTCCATTACAGCGCCAGCGCAGACAAGTTCGGCACTGCTCTGATGGGATATCAGTGACGCCACGAACTGAATCTTTCTTCTTCCCTGCCTGGGAAATTGCAGGTAATCGGCCCTGATGGTCGCAACCGTCATCCACTCGGAGATACGCAGCTCCCGGCGGGGTATCTTGCCGTTGTGTACCCGGTAGCAAAAAACAGGTGAGTCCTCCATTTGCCACTGGCTTACGGTTCCGAGTACGGGCTTAGGATCGTCCGCACCATCGGTGACATCGGCCAGCAGGACCTGGATGTCCATGTCATACATATCCGAAGGTGTAACTACACGTCCCTTGATCTTGACGATGAAAACCTCGGTGCCGCCGGGTTCCTTCTGCAATTGCACCGTACAGCGAAATCTGCCGCTGCCGGGCGATTCGGATCGTTTGGCCCCGGGCCGCAGGAATGCTATATGCCACTTTGCCGTACGCCCGAAGCAAATCCATATCATAACTATTATAGATATTAGAATTACTTCAAGCATATCCCGACCTTAAGACCGATATTACTTAACCTTTAAACCTTCCAGTTGGGCGGCCTTGGCGCTGACATTCTTGTCGCTCAACTGACCGTTATCGCCTACGGCAAACTCGACCTCGAGCACACTGCCGGAATCGACATCCTCGAACGTGCAGTGCATCCGCTGGTTTGCATCGTAGCTGTAGGTAACATTGATAGGCCGGTTTGCGGGACGACCGGCGGGCAACTCGAATATCTCCGTGGCCATCTTATTGACATAATCAGGGTCCTTGTCCTCACCCTGCGTGATGCTGACCTGAAGTTCGGTCTGGCCGTCTACCATCGTGTAAAATGTCTGGGCCTTCGAGCAGGGCAGAGGCGTATTCTTGTCGAGGATGATCGAGTTTTCAATAACATATTGCCCGGTCTCGCTGTCGCGGGGGGCACATATAGTTCCATAGCTGTGATTGCAGACATCGGTGAGCTTTACGTCTTTGAGCCCGCCGGCGACGCCCGAAGATACCTCGTTGGGCTCATCCCTTAGCTTTGTCAGACCGGCATGGATCGCCGCCCCTAACGAGACGCACTCGTCGACATTGACGGCTATCTCGGGAGCGAATCCGAACTTCTCTTCCAGCCGACCCTGGATCGTGGGTATCCGCGTACTTCCGCCAACCAGCAGCACCTTGTTGATATCGCCGGCTTTGCATTTGGCTTCCTTGAGTATCACGTCGACCAGCATATCGGTACGACTGATCAGGGGCCCTATGGCCTCTTCGAAATCCTCCCTGCTGATCTCTACTTTCATGCTCCCAGCCGAACCGTAAAGCATCTTCTTGGCCACATTACGACGCGACAGAGTCTTCTTGACGTCTTCCGCTTCGTCCTCATACTTGGCCCGGTCTTCGTCGGTCTCGATGAGGTCGGCGTCGAATTTTTCACGATAGCTGCGCTCGAATATTTCCACGATCTTGTTGTCAAAGTCTACACCGCCCAGCGCGTGGTCGCCCTGCGAACAGATAATATTTATTTCCTTGCCGTCGATGTCCAGCACCGTAACGTCGAACGTTCCGCCGCCAAGGTCATAAACCAGCACCCGCCCGGAAACGTCGTTGTTGGTCGCATAATAAAGAGCCGCTGCGACGGGCTCGTTGACGATCCCTATCACGTTAAGACCGGCCATCTTGCCGGCATCCATAGTTGCCTTGCGGCGGATCTCGTCAAAGTGGGCGGGAACCGAAATGACCACATCGGTTATTTCACCGTGCTCGCTGCCGGCGTCCTGCTTGAGTTTCTTCAGGATCAGACTCGACAGCTCCTCGGGCGTCCACTGTTTGTCATCTATGCTCTTTCGATACTCGTCGTCTCCCATATAACGCTTGATCCAGCGGACCGAGCGGTCGGGATTGAGCTGCCGCGAATTTACGGCCTCGATGCCAACGCGAATTATTTCAGTATCCTCTTCGTCGAAGTAGATCGCAGAGGGTGTGATCCTTTCCCCTTCGGCGTTGGGCACGATCTCTGGCTTACCGATGCTGTTTAGTATGGCAATTGCCGAAAACGTTGTCCCAAGGTCTATTCCCGCTATATCAGCCATTTTTTTGTCCTCACCTATCGCTAATAACACCTAACCGTAGAGTTTGATTTGTCCTCACTTATCGCTAAAAACACTTAACCGTAGAGTTTGACGCGTGAACTTCGCACGATCTTCATATCTTCGTCACTGACTACATACTTATAACCGGGCCTGACTATCTCGGCGATCTTGCCGGTAAGATCTGGCGTGTCGGCGGGCTCTCTGGTCCGCACCGCCTCGGCAAGTTTTTCCTGACCCCGGTAGTCGCTGCCCAACTCGGGCTCGAACTGCTCGACGCCGCTGGACTCTAATGAAAAAACCAGCTCGTCGCGAACATCTTCCATATATTCCGTCTCCAGGCCTTCCTCGCAGAGCTTCTTGATACGATCGTCAAGATTGTCGATGCACCGAATGACCCGAATGCAAAATCGCTTTATAATTCCCCAGTCGTAACCGTCCTGCAACTGGCGAACCCTGTCCTGCTGTTGGGCGGCAAACTCGCGAATCGCCGAGACCTCCTGAGTCAACTCGCTAAGGTCATCCTGCCTGACGGGCTCGGTCGACATGAGCGTGTCAACCTGCAAATCCGACGATGCTTGAGCGACCTTTCCACCAAGGTTCTCCAGACCACCACCGCGACCACTGAGCAGTTTCTTTACCGCCGTTGACCCGGATTTTTCCATCACTGCCGTTGCCCCGGATTTGTCCTGCTGCATACCAAGGCTCTGGAAATATCCCGCGGAACTTCCGGGCCCGGGACCATCTTCGGAGGCGACCGCCGACTCCTGAGGGAGATGCTCGCCGGCAAACTGCCCGGCATCAGGATCACTCTGCCCGACATCGGAATCACTCTGATCGGGGCTCTGCTGTGATATCACTTCCATTTCCTGTTCAGTTGCGGTATTAGCAGTAGTCACAGTTTTATTCTTACCCTTACCTTTACTCTTACTCTTATTCTTAGCCTTAGTTTTGGTCTTGGCGCCGGTATCGGTTTCTATCCCAGCCTCTATCCCAGCCTCGGGCTCGTCCTGGGCCTGATCTGTCATGTCGTTCGAATCGGCCTTCGACGCTTCGCTGCGGTCGGCTCGTGCTTTGGCAAATCGTTTAACCGCATACCCGGCGAGCATGATAAATCCGGCCAACGTGCTGACCATCGATGCGATGGCTATGGCGTCTCGTAACTCCTTTTCTTTACGATATTTATCAACTTCCTGCTGCCAGCCGTGTCCATATTGAATATCGGCCAACGCCTGAGGCTTCTTAACGCCGGCGGCAAGGGCTGAAAGGTCCGCTTTTAGTCTTGTTTGCTGCTCTTCTTTGAATTGCTCGGTGTCTTTTCCGCCGCCATGGAGGCCCTGGCCCCAGGGGTTGTCCTGCTGCTGCTCTGGAGTGAGTTGGCTCCATTGGTTATATCGTTCGAGATACCCGGTGCTCGCTTCGCTGTACTGTTCGCGATGGGCGGCGGTTTGAAGTTGCTCGGCGTGCCTCTCGACGAGAGCATTACCAAGCCCGATAATACCCGCCAGAAGGAACAGAATCGCCCATATTGCCCAGGTCTTACTCATATTGGTCCTCAAATTCGTGGAAATTGAGTCATCAGTTGCGTTTTTAGTGCTTACAGTTAAAACGTAAGAAATGATGAAAGGTCAGTCAAATCGGAGAGGGCGGTTTTTTTGCCTTAAAGGGGGGTTGTCGAGAAATTAGCAGGGCTTTGTGGGTCTGGCTTGCACGGTAATGCCGGTTTTTCCCCGGAATAGTGCGAAAATCCGCCTCCGATTTTTTCCCGGAACAGTGCAAGATCCGCCTCCGGTTTTTCCCGGAGTAGTGCGAAAAAACGCTCTTGGCGGGGCGTTATCCGTCGCCAGCGGGGCGATTCAGGTCAAGTTTTCCCGGTACCCGCTTTTGCGGGGCGGTGGCGAATTCGTCGCCAGTTGGCGGTTTAGATCAGGTTTTCTCGGTACCATTGGATTGCTTTTTCGAGACCGGTTCGGAAGTCTGTTACTGGTTTGTATCCGATGACCTTTTCTGCGAGGGTGATGTCGGCGAGTGAGTGTTTGACGTCGCCGGCCCGCTGGGGTGCGTAGTTGGTTTTGACGTCTTTTCCGAGGAGTTGATTGATCAGGCCGATTACGGCATTTATGGTGATCTGCTCGCCGCAGGCTATATTGACGACCTGGCCTTCGGTTTTTGGGGCCCGTCCAGCTAAGAGATTTGCCTCGACGACGTTGTCGATGTATGAAAAATCGCGGCTCTGCTCGCCGTCGCCGTATACGGTGGGCGACTGATCCTTTAATATCGCGGTTACAAAGGCTGGTATGGCAGCGGCGTATTGGCTGGTGGGGTCCTGGTTGGGCCCGAAGACGTTGAAATAGCGAAGCGCGATGGTTTCCAGGCCGAATACGGAATAGAAGACCTTGCAGTAGTACTCGCCGACGAGCTTGGCGACGGCGTAGGGCGAGAGGGGGTTGGTGACCATTGTCTCGACTTTGGGCATGGTCGGGCTGTCGCCGTATGACGATGAGCTGGCGGCGTAGACGAAGCGTTTAACGCCAGCGTCGCGGGCAGCCAGGAGCAGGGTGAAGGTCGCGTCAACGCAGTGTTTGTGGGTGGTTGCCGGGTCGTCGACGCTTTTCGGCACGCTGGGGACGGCGCCCTGGTGCAATACGATGTCGATGTCCTTCATCAGTCCACCGGCGATATTCGGGTCGCCCATGTCAGCCTCGATGTACTCGATCTTGTCTATTATGCCGTCAAGATTGGCTTTATTGCCGGTGATCAGGTTGTCGACGACGCGGACGAAGCAGCCTTCCGATACGAGCTGGCGGCAGATGTTAGAGCCGATGAAGCCGGCCCCACCAGTGATAAGAAATCTTTCCATTAAATGACCCTTTTCGGTATTTTAAGACACGGATTCGCATTTTTCACAACAGAGATAACGCAGAGTATACAAAATCGCCACCCGATTGCAAGAACGGGCGGTCATGGAGTCCAGCCGGGGCTCTGCGGGTTGTGCGAGGGTGCATGACCACCTCGCGTCGAAAGAGCAGTAAACTCAGCGTGCTTCTTGCCGGAGCATTGCAGGATATTTATAAGCGTTCCAGCCAGAAACGCACACGCAACCACGCACAAAAGAAGCGGGAAAAACCTCCCGGAAAGCCGAAAATCCGCATAGCAAAAAGATCAGAAGTCATTGCAGCACAAAGGTTTAAGCCAGATAAAATAGCAAGTTAGTACACGGCGTTGGGTGCCACCCAATTTATCAATCAATCCACATGGAGCCCGGCCATCGGGCAAAACCAGATTTTCCGTCCATCGTAGCATGGGTAACAAGTTACCCATCCTACGCGCTGTGGCCTGTGGCATACCGCTGGCGCAAGCATGTCATACGCGCGATATTTGGGGGGGACCGGTATTATAATAATTTTAGTTAATTCGAGCCGATGACCGGTGTATTCATCATGGGTTTTATTTGAAAGGATTCATGATGAATATGGTTTTTCTCG
>DAOVVQ010000351.1 GCA_030637065.1 Planctomycetota bacterium | reverse complement strand
GTAGTAAGATCAAGGCCCTGGTAGTCGACGACGATATCGTCTGCCACAAACGTATTGAGATGATATTGAGGGACTATTGCGACTGCACGTTTGCCGTTAACGGTCGCGAGGGTTTTGAGCTTTTCGAGAAGCAGTTGGACACCGACAACCCGTATGATCTGGTGACGCTCGATATTCAGATGCCCGAGATGAACGGCCACGAGACGCTTGAGGCGATTCGAAGGCTGGAGTTCTCACGCGAGATCGACGGGCTTGACGGCGTCAAGGTGATAATGACGACCTCACGGGAAGAGTCCAAGCACATCTTCGGCGCTTTCAAGGAAGGCTGTGAGGCCTACATCGTAAAGCCTGCGGGCGATAAGATGCTCGAAGAGATGGCCAAACTGGGATTCCTGAAGGCGACGACAGGCTACACACGGTAGCTGCGACAATCGCACCGCCATGGCCGCATCATAATCCGAAAAAACGCCATATCGCCCCGTCCCCCTTATTGCAGTACACTTGTCCTAAGGACAATTAGGCCTTCGATTTGCCTGCGGGCTATTTTATCTCTATCCGGGCGAAAACCGGCACCGGTTTGGTAAAGATGTCGAATACGGGCGAATATTTCTGGGCCGCTTGTACAAGATCGGTGATCTGGTCCTCTGAGGCGTCGGCCTTGACCTTGAAGGTTATGCGGACCTGCTGAAATCCGTTTCTGACCTGGTCGGATATCCCCAGAAAGCCGTTGAGATCGAGGTCGCCTTCCAGTTCCAGTTCCAACTCCTCTACATGTATGCCCTCCTGTGCGGCCTGGAAGATGAAGGTTGCGTTCAGGCAGGATGCCAGGGCGTGCAGTGCCGCTTCAGTGGCGTTGGGGTCAGGATCTTTTGGCGGGCAGGGTAACGGTAAAAGTTGCGCCCTTTCCCGGTTGGGTCTGGACTTCTATCTTGCCGTGGTGGCCGGCGACGATCTTTTTGGCGATTGGCAGGCCAAGGCCTGTGCCGACGTTGGCCTTGGTGGTATGAAACGGCTCGAATATCGCCTGAATATCCTCGATTCCCGGGCCGTTATCGCTTACGCGAAATATCACCGTGTCGCCTTTCGCTTCGGTGCTTACGTTTACAACACCCGTATGCGTGCTTACGGCATAAATGGCGTTCAGCGTCAGGTTCAGTATTACGTCGCTGAACTTATCGGCGTCGAGGGGGACGGTTTCGATCTCTTTGTCGGTGGTAACGAAAATGTGTTTTTCCATATCATCGGCGCCGGGCCTTAAGGTCCCTACAGCCGACTCGACCAGGTCGTTGAGATCGCAGTCGGTGATGTTAAGTTCGCTTTCCCGGCTGAACTGGAGCATATCGAGGACGAGCTTTTCGATCTGGTTGAGGTTCTTTCGCAATATCTTCCAGCCGCGTCTTGCCCGCTGAATATCGTTGATCTCCAGACCCTTGTCGACGACCTCGATGCCCCCCTTAACGGCCTGGAGAACGTTCTTTACGCCGTGGGAGAGGTTCAGAGCCGTCTGGGCGGCCTGGGATATCCGCTGCTGTCTGTTTTCGTCGTCCATAATATCCTTCCTGTATGTCGGGTGTATCGCTCGATACGATTTTAGCCTACTTGCCGATGCAGAAGCGAGAGAAAATTCGTTCGAGGACCGCTTCGTCTATGTGCTCCGTCTCCAGATCGGCTAACTGTTCATACCCGCCTCGCAGCAACATTGCCGCCACTTCGTCATTTCCGTCGTTTATCTCGTCGGCGGATTCGGTGAGATTTTCCATCGCTTCCCGCACCAGCCGCTGATGTCTTTCGGTTATCGCGATCGTCTCGGCATATTCGCTTAAGCTGCCTGTCATTTTGACGATCGCCTCGTCGATGGCCCGGCTAAGGTCCTCGATTCCGTCGCCGGTTTCGGTGCTGGTTGCTATCGGTTCAATTGCAAGCATTTCGCCGATTTGGGCTGCCTTTTGGGTCAATTGGGTCTCGGTGACAAGGTCGCACTTCGTCAGGACCAATATGTGCCGCCTGCCTTTCAGGACTCTGGCAACGGCGAGGTCGTCGTGATAGTCATCCTTGCTGACGTCCACACAAAACAGGAGCATCTCTGCCGATTTAAGGGCCTGGATCGCGGCCTGTTGGGCAAGCGTTTCGAGTATGCCGGCTGGGGAGGTGTCATCGGTGTCGGTTTTGGTCAGTCCTGCGCAATCGAAGATGGCACAGCGGGAGTTTTTCATCTCAAGGAGCCCCGTCAGAACGTCCCTGGTGGTGGCATGGCGGTCGGAGACGATGCTTCGCTGCCTTCCGCGGCGGGCGTTTAGCAGGCTGCTTTTTCCGGCGTTGGGCAGTCCGGCGATCCCCACCGCCGGCAGATCGAGCATCTGTTCGCAACGGATATTGCTATTTAGGATATCTCTGAGCCGATCGGCAATTGCCGTGATCGTTTCGAAGGCGTTTTGCCTGGTAACGAACTCGATATCCTCGGTCGAAAAGTCCAGCCCGGCCTCTATGAGGCTCAGGATATCGAGCATTTGTCCCCGAATCTCCGCGATCGTCCGGCACAGCTTTCCTTCCAGCAGTTTCTGTGCCGCAGCCAACTGGAACCTGTTGCCGCTTGCAACGATCTCGGCGACGGCCTCGGCCTGCGAAAGGTCGATCTTGCCGTTTAGATAGGCCCGCAGTGTGAATTCGCCGGGGTCGGCCAGCCTCGATGAGTCGAGCAGCTTATTGACGATGCTCTGGATGACGACACCGGCGGCAAAGGTGTGGATCTCGACGAGGTCCTCGCCCGGGTAGGAATGGCCGCTGACGAAGGAGTAAACGGTCGC
>DAOVVQ010000127.1 GCA_030637065.1 Planctomycetota bacterium | reverse complement strand
TGAAGTGGTAAATGAGCACCTTTTCGATTTCTTTCATTGTTTGCTCGTTTGTTTGTGGCAGGAGCTTAAGGTCTGCAAGAGCTGCCCCGCAGGCATCGCTTAGCCGGATCTTGTCGGTAAACGACGACTCGCAGTCAAAGCATATAAGTCCGTTTGCCGAGCTGCTGAAATAAACGCCCCGCCGGTTTTGACGGATATCGGCATTGCAGTTTGCACATGTTTCAAGTACGAGTTTTGTGCCGAGATGGCTTAGCAGTGACAGTTGAAACAGCACCAAAAGCCCCATCGCACTGAAATCATCTTCCGCATCCTGAACGTCAGTTAAGAATTGGATAAGACCGTCAAAAAGTTCCGGGCACGGGTCGAGGTCCTTCGTAAAGGTATCGGTCAGCTCAGCGGCAAACAGCGAACAGTTCAGGGGATAGAGTCTTGTGTGCAGCTTGCGGAAGACGGGTTTTTGTCCGAATTCGGTCAGTGTGGCAAGGCCGCCCGATCGACTCGGGATAACGCCGATATCGCCGAATGAAAAGACCTCTATCGGTCCATCGAACGGCGATCTGGGCCGCTTGGAGCCCTTGGCGATAGCGGCGATCTTTCCGGACTCTCTGGTCAGGAGCGTTACCACCTGGGAGGTCTCGGAATAGTTCGCATGGCGCAAACAAACTGCCCTGTCCTTCTTTAGCATCGTATCACGTACCCGGTTCTTTGCCATCGCCTGGCTTTTGGATTTTGATGCGTTTGATCTTTCGCGTCTCAGCGGCGGCGATGGTAAAGCCAAGGCCGTCATAATCGAACTTATCGCCGGTTTTCGGTATATAGCCTAAGTGCGAAAAGACAAACCCGCCGACCGTATCGTAATCGGCATCTTCCGGCAGCTCCAACTCGAACTCGCTGTTAAGGTCGTCGATATACATCCTCGCGTCGATCTCAACGGTTCTGTTGTCGATCTTCTTCAGTGACGCCGGCGGGGCTGTCTCGTATTCGTCGACGATCTCGCCGACCAGCTCTTCGAGAATGTCTTCAATGGTCACGATCCCGGCTGTGCCGCCGTATTCGTCCAGGACGATGGCGATATGCAGCTTTTGGTTCTGGAATTCGTGGAGCAGTTTTCTCAGGTGCTTGGTCTCGGGCACGAAATAGGCCTGCCTCATCTTACTCTTAAGATCGAATTGCTGCGGGTCCTTGCCGATCTCGGCGAGAAGGTCCTTGGCGTATATCAGCCCGATCATGTTGTCGACATTCCCCTCGCAAACGGGTATGCGGGAATGGCCCGCCGAGCTGATGGTCTTGAGTATCGTCTCCAGGTCGTCGCCGACATCGATGCTGATCATGTCGGTGCGGGGCGTCATGATCTCCTGGGCGGCGGTGTCGCCTAATTCGAGGACGTTTTCGATCATCTCGACTTCCTCTTCGTCGACGACGCCTTCCATCCTTCCCTGTTCAACGAGACTGAGAATCTCTTCCTGCTTCTGGTCCTGGGCCTCATCGGGCGTAGCCTCGGTTACCCCAGCCAGTCTGCGGACGAATCCGTCATGGAGCCTGAGCAGAACCAGTACTGGTGCTGCGAGCCGGGCAAGGAATTCGAGCAGTTTGTGCGTGCAGCAGAGCAGTTTTTCGCCGGTATACTTCGCCCATGAATGCGGAGCCGCCAATGAAAAGGCCGCCATCATTAATGTCGCCAGGACGAAGGCCAGAATGTAGCTTTTTGCCGAAAGCAGCGTGATGATCGCCGCGACGATGGCGATATTTGCGATGATGGCAAACAGCGAGCAGGCAAGAACGAGGTCTTCGACTCTTTCGACGAAGTCATCGACGAGGTGTTCCTTGCCCGCGGCCTTGAAGGCCTCCTGCAATTTTACGCGGGAAAAAGTCCTCAGCGCCAGATTGCTCATCGAAAAAAACAGCGACACGCCCGCAAACAGGCAAATCAGCAGCACCGACCATCCAACATCGTCCACTTAAATCTACTCTCCGGTTTAACCCTGACGTTTAATTCCAGCTTACTGTCACTTATTATATACTATCCCGAAGCCTGCTTGTTGTAAAATCTCATCTTCGGTTTCGTGCATTTTTTTGGCCTGATCCGCCTCGGCGTCGTCAAATCCGAGGTTGTGCAGCAGCCCGTGGGTGATGTAAAGGGCGATCTCAGCGGCGGGGCTGTGGCCTCTTTTTTCGCCCTCGCGACTGGCCTGCTCGGCGTTTACCACCAGCTCGTAGCATTGGCGGCTGTCCTGCTCGTCGGTGAGGTCGAAGCTGATAACGTCGGTTTTGGCGGTGCTGTCAAGGAATTCGGCGTTGACCTTCGTTATCTCGTCATCACCGACAATCGCGACGCTTATGGTCGCCTTGTCGACAGAAAAACGGCGGCAGATGCCCTCAGCCAGCTCTCTGAATCTGTCAAGGTCGCCGTCAAGGCCGGGATGTCGGCAGGTGATATCGATAATTATGTCGGCTTGCTCTTCGGTCATATATGGTCAGCTTTTCTTTCCCGGCTGAGGCGACACTGGCTTGTCCAGCGGCTCGTCCGGCGATTTCGGATAAGCGATTCTGCCGTGGTGGTGTGCAGCTAAGGTTTTTGAGATGCTTGCTTCGATCGCGCTCAGTTCCCGGAGAGTCAGGTCGCATTCGTCGAACTGGCCGTCCTGCAAACGCTTCATCGCCATGTTGTGAACGATGACCTCGACCCTGGTCGGCGTAAGTTCTTTCATCGACCTTACGGCGCCTTCGACCGTGTCGGAGAGCATGACGATTGCCGCTTCCTTTGTCCTGGGCCTGGGGCCGGGGTACCTGAACTCGCTTTCGGAAACCGGCGCCTCTTTGTCGCCCTGCTTCTTCATGGCCTCGTGGTAGAAATATTCGATCAAAGTCGTGCCGTGATGCGTCTCGATAAATTGCCTCAGCACCGCCGGCAAACCATACTCCTTCGCTACTTCGATGCCGTCCTTGACGTGACCTATGATGATCAGTTGGCTCATTGCGGGAGAAAGCTGTTCGTGACGATTCGCCGAGCCCATCTCATTTTCCACGAAGTAAGAGGGCTTGTTGATCTTGCCGATATCGTGGTAGTACGACCCTACCCTGCACAGGAGGCCGTTAGCGCCGATCGACTCAGCCGCGGCCTCGGCAATAGAGCCGATCAGCAAACTATGGCTGAAGGTGCCGGGAGCGTCCATCGCCAGCTTTCGAAGCAGCGGCTGATTGGCATCGCTGTAATCCATCAACGTCATGCTGGTGGCAATGCCGAAGATTTTTTCGATTATCGGCAAAAATCCCTGGATGACAAGGCCCACCGCGACAGTAACCGCCGCTGCGGAACCGGCCCGTATGGAAATGTCGTTGACCGAAAGGTGCTCGGTAGCGCTTTGTATGACACCCAAAGCCGCCGCTGTTACGCCCACCGCTATCGCCGCCATCATGGAGACCTCGATCAGTTTCATTCGCGTGCGTATCTCGCGAAGCGAATAACAGCATGTAACCACACCCGCCATCATCGTCAAAAACAGCTCCACCGTCGCGATCCTGCCGACGGCGAAACACGCCAGAATGCAATAAAACAACGTCAGGCCGATAGCGAATCGCTGATTGTAAGCGATGGTAAGGATGATCGCACTGCTAACAGCCGATCCCGTGGCAAGGTATATCCACTCCGGATACAAAGAGCCGATCCGGGTCAATACCAGCAGCAGAAGGAACAAACCCGCCAAAGCGATAGTCCTTGTCGGCCTGATAAGAATCCTGTAAAGATAGTGGTGAATGTACAGCGCCGCCCCCACACAGACCAGAACCACGATCGCACCAAGGGCAAAAATCTCCTGGACGGGTCGCCATCTCAAACGGGGCCAAAAGGTCGTGTCGATGCTCAGCAGGATGATCGTGCCGGCGATAAATAACAGCAGGACCGCAAGAGCTAACGGAAGCGTACTGTTTAAGGCATCCGTCAGCCTGGAAAAACGCTCGGCGGAGAGGTTCTCACGCAAACGTTGACGCCGGACACTGATTTTCTTTTTTTTCAAACCCATATATGCCAGTCCGTCACTGCATCACTTCTTCGTTCTTTCGTAAGCACTCACTATATCCTGCACCAGCCGATGCCTCACGATATCGGTGTCATCGAGTTCGACGAACCCAATTCCATCGATACCCTTGAGCCTGCCGCTTGCGTCAATCATACCGCTGGTCTGGCCTTTTTCAAGGTCCATCTGGGTGATATCGCCCGTGATGATCATCTTCGAGCCTCGCCCCAGCCGCGTCAGGAACATCAGCATCTGCGACGACGACGTATTCTGGGCCTCATCGCAGATGACCACCGCCTCATTGAGCGTCCTTCCCCGCATAAAGGCAAGCGGGATGACCTCTATTATATCCATCTCGATGAATTTCCGCATCTGGGTAAATTCCATCATATCCTCGAGGCTGTCAAACAGCGGCCTTAGATACGGATTGACCTTGGCCTGCATATCGCCGGGCAGAAAACCCAGTTTTTCGCCCGCCTCGACAGCCGGTCTTACAAGAACGATCTTCCTGACCTGCCGCTTCTTCAGCATCGATACCGCTACGGCGACGGCAAGATACGTCTTACCCGTTCCCGCCGGACCGGTGCAAAATGTAAGGTCTTTTGCAAACATGGTTTCAAGGTACTTTAGCTGCCCCTGCGTGAACGGCTCGACGATGCGCTTAGGCGAGTAGACTTCCACCGCATCGCCCAGGCCGGGCTTTATGTCGCTCTTTGCCTGCATCATCAGATCGCTTACGTCGGACTCATTGAGCTTGCCTCGCTGGAGCAGGCGTTTTTGCATACGGTCGATAATCCCGGCGGTCTTCTTGACATCCGCCTCCTCGCCGGCAATGACTACATTACCGTTGCGGGCGCTGATCTGCACCTTCAACGCCTCGCGCAGTATACGCAAATGACTGTCAGCCGGACCAAAAAGCTCCAGCCGCTGAGTATCCGATTCAAGTTGGATCTTCAATTCCATTTCCGCTTACCGTGCTCCCGAGAGCAAAAAGAAAATATAAGCAACCGGCGCAACAACCAGCGGCGAATCTATGATATCCAGTACCCCGCCGAATCCCGGCACGCGGTCAGACGAATCCTTCTGCCCGGCGCTGCGTTTTATCATCGATTCAGCCAAATCGCCAAGCTGGCCCGTATAGGCGCAAACCGCACCGAATACGATCCCCAGCTGCCACGACATTATACCACAACAAACCGAGAACAATACAGAGACAATTGACGCGAAAAGCACCGCTCCAGCAAGCCCCTCCCATGTCTTTTTCGGGCTTATCTTCGGAGAAAATTTATGGCGGCCAAACAGCCTGCCAATCGTGTAAGCCCCTATGTCAGAAGACTTTACGGTGAAAATGAACATCAAGAGCCCCCACACACCAAAGTCCACCCGAACCGCCAACGAAAATCCGCCCAACATGCCGAGGTAAAAGATCGAGAAAAAGCTGACCCCGCAGTTTTCAACCACCTTGCTCGTCCCGAAACGACGCGCCTGGTATATGAAAACCCCAAACAGGCAAAGAACCGAGACAAGAAGGATGTAGAAGAGATGGAACCGGAAAACCTCGCCCGCCTGTGAAGAATAAAACTGTTGCCAGTACCAACCCGTCGCAAGCAGCACCGATCCGGCGATCGTTACCGGCTTAAAGACGTGCATCCCGGTCTTATCGACGAGGGCGGCGAATTCAAGTTGGGCTGGGATCGTCACCAGCGCGATCAGCAAACAGAAGATGCTCGCCTGTATGGGTTTGTCGCTGGCTGAATCGGTCAGTGAACCGTCCAGATGGCCGTCTAATAAGCACAGGCCCACAAAGAACAAGATCATCAACGTTCCGAAAAGCAATCTGTGTTTAAGCATGGCCGTTTCTGAATCTAACTTGCTGGTTGCGATGTGATGTCACCGAAGCGACGGGACCTGCCCGAATATGTCTTGATCGCCTCGTCAAGATCGTCCCTGCTGAAATCGGGCCAAAGCGTCTCTGTAACATAGAATTCCGAATAAGATATCTGCCACAGAAGAAAATTGCTGAACCGTAGTTCACCGGACGTGCGTATCAAAAGCTCCGGGTCCGGCCAGCCGGCGGTATAGAGATGTCCGGCAAGGCAGTCTATATCGATATCGTCAAGTTCAAGTTCGCCGCTCTTATACTCTGCCGCGATCTTTTTGGTCGCCTCGACGATCTCGGTCCGCGCGCCGTAATTAAGTGCCAGCCCCAGCACCATCCCGTCATTTTTCCCGGTAATTTCCATCGTCTCATGCAGGCTGTCGAGCACCATCTGGGGAAGCCGCTCCTTGCTGCCGACATGGAGGAGCCTGACATTATTCTCCATCAGTATCGGCCTGATGCCCTCAAGGTACCTGGAATAAAGATACATCAGAAAATCGACTTCCTCGCGGGGACGCTTCCAGTTCTCCACGCTGAACGAATACAGCGTCAGATACTCGATGCCAAGAGCCACGCAGTACAAGGCGACATCCTCGACGGTCTTGCCGCCCTGTTCGTGCCCGCGATACCTCGACAGGCCCTGTTTCTGAGCCCATCTCCCGTTGCCGTCCATAATAACCGCGATGTGCCGGGGTATGCTGTTAGGGTCAATACCCAGGCGGTCGGCGGTCTGCTGGCGTTTTTCTTCAAAACTCTGACTCAATCTGGCACCTTCAATTAAACGTAAGCGATCCAGTCCGCAACAATCACTAAGTTTGATAACCGTTAATCCCTGAAAATCGCCTGGCTGCGTTTCGGGCCGACACCGACGATCGATATCCTGACCTTGACAATATCTTCGATCATCTGGATGTAATCGCGCGTGTTCTTCGGAAGGTCCTCATAATTCGTCACGCCCGACAGATCCTCATCCCATCCGGCGGCTGTTTCATATACACACTCCACCGACGAAAGCTCCTTTACGTCAGCGGGGAAAAACGTAACCTCGCGATCGCCAAGCCGGTAGGCACGGCAAATCTTCAACTCATCCATGCCGGCAAGCGTGTCGAGGTGCATCATCGCTATCTCGTTTATCCCGCCAAGCTGCGCGGTGTACGAAACCGCCACCGCGTCGAACCAGCCGCATCTCCGCGGACGACCCGTCGTCGTTCCGTATTCATGGCCCTTCTCGCGAATCTTATCGCCAATCTCATTGTCCTGCTCGGAAGGAAACGGCCCGGCCCCGACTCTCGTGGTATAGGCCTTCACCAGCCCGACGAACTTGTCGATCTTTTGCGGAGGAACGCCGCAGCCGGCACCCAGCCCCAACGCACTGGAGTTGGAACTCGTCACAAACGGAAACGTACCGTGATCCAGGTCCAATAGCGCCCCCTGGGCCCCTTCGAAAAGGATATTCTTGCCGGCATCGAGCGACTTGTGCAAAAGCTCGGTCGTATCGCATACGTACGGAGACAGCGTTTCGCTGAAAGCCCTGCATTTTTCAAATATAGCATCGGCACTGATCGCCTCAGCCTTATAAAGGGCGCCGAAGACCTTGTTCTTATAGGCAACTATCCGCCCGATCTTTTCTTTCAGTGCCGCCAGGTCCCGAAAATCGGCCATTCGCACCGCGTAGCTCCTGCCAACCTTATCGGCGTAGCAAGGCCCTATCCCCCGTGCCGTCGTCCCTATCTTGCTCTTGCCTAACGATTCTTCGCGGAGTTTGTCCTCGGTCTTGTGAGAATCCAGCACGACGTGGGCGTTCTGGCTTATAAAGAGCCTGCCCGTCATAGATATGTTTCTTTCGCTGAGGCCATCGAGCTCACCGGTCAAAACCTCCGGGTCGAGCACCACGCCGTTGGCGATAACACAATCCGTATCTCCGCGGACCGCACCGCTCGGCATGATATGGAGGGCGAACTTCTCGTCGCCTATGATGACCGTATGGCCGGCGTTGGCGCCGCCGCTGTAGCGAACAACCATATCGCAATCGCCGGCAAGAATGTCGACAACCTTGCCCTTGCCCTCGTCGCCCCACTGTAATCCCACAACACAATAATTCATTTCCGCATAGACCTTAATTGCTGATGATGTTTCGTAAGCCGCCCCGATCAGGTTATCCGGGCGATCAGTTCGTCAAGAATCGCAGACAGGTTGTCATACGTCCGGTCGCTGAGCTTAAGCCGACAGTCCTTATCCTGTCCGTCCTTGTACATTACAATAAAATACCCCTTCGAGTCGAAATGTGTCTTGTCGATAGCCTCGATCCTGTCATAGTCGATAGTCACCTTGCACGTGATAAGACTTTGGTCATCGGCTACGACCTTCTTTTTACTTATCGCAAAGTAATATGCCCCAAGAACAACGGCGCCGACAATAAGAAAAGGCGGGGCTTTCCGATTGAAAACCAACGTCCCTTCCATCGCCCCGTCGCTGTCGGTGTATTTGTCGATAAACGTCTGGTTGAAATATCCGTCATAAGCAAACCAGATCGCCAGACCCAACAATGCCACGATAAAGATCTTTACGTTCGTCTTGTTGTATTTGCCCAAAGGAGCTTCAATTGCCATCGGAATCTTCTCTTTCTTCGGATATTATTCCTTGTTATCTCCGCCGCTGGGCGATCGCACTGACAAGCGGTTGAACAAAATTCGGAACTATCTTTTCCGCCATCAACTCCTCGGCCATCACGCACTGCTCGGCAAACGATTTTACCGCGTCAAACCGCTCATTGGGCTTGGGATAGCGACGAATCGTAAAATAAAGGCTGATCGGCTCGTCGGATTTGTACTTCTGGTTCCTCACCTCATAGATGCTCGTTCTCGACTCCAGGGCGATCCTCGCCTGAGTCCGGCAGTCGGGGCTTATCGCAATTATCGCCGAAGGCGAAAAACCGATGGCCTTGGCGCCGGGCATATCGACGAGACTGCTAAACGGGGTCGAGCCGAACATCGCGTCGGCAATGAGTTCGTCATGATTGCCCCGGTAGTCAAAATCCATCGTAAACGTCACATCGAGCGAATCGATATCCAGATGATTGACCCCTAACATATAAGGAGCCAGTTCCAGCACCAACTGCTGGAGGGAATACGCGTCTTCCATCTCGTTTGCGTTGGCACAGCCGGCACAGATGCGGTCAAGCTCCAGCGTCACCCACCGGTACCGCTCGCCCTGGCGGTCCTCTTCGAGACAGAAATCGCCGCTGTCTTTGCGCGAAAAGTTACCCATACCGGGGAACTGCTTCTCGATCCGCTCGAAAAAACTCAGGATCGTGTCGCGCTCCACCGGAAGGTCAAGCTCGGTATTGACCAGCATGTCGACATAAAAATCGTCGCACAGCGAACTATAGCTGTTAGCCATTTTTCCGTCACTCCGAAAGATAAAAGTTTACGTACTATAAATCGAATCTTCGCCGCAGGCCCGAATACACGCCCGCAAAAATCGCGAGATCCCAAAGCAAAACCAATATAAATCCGTATCGCCGTATTCTCGCACAAACCGGCAAATTTGACAAGCCCTAAACCCCGCAGGAAAGATAAAATACACCCCCATGATGCCAAAATCAAGCCTTTTCAGCCAAAAAAACTCCTCCCAGCCGCCCCCAAACGACATTTTCGCCGCCAAAGCCCGCCTTTACCCCAAATCCGGGTCCGGAAGTTTAAGCTCGGCAAATATCGCCCCGATCGTCGAAAAGACCGTAAAGGCAAAAACCCGCCACACGCACATAAGGCCGGCTGAGGCGACGGTGATCTCGGCAGCACCCATCTGCCGGCCCAGGATCACACTGGCCAGCACGCTCAACAGCCCTATCGACGCACCACAAAAGGCCCCCGCGATTATCCTCTTATACATCACCGCACCGCCGCAGCCTAATGCCGTCACCGACCCGCAGGTAAACGGCAGCAAAAATGCAAGCCACCATATCTGCCGCAAACCCAAAAACTCAGATGGCATCCATGGTTCTCTCAGATGCAGATACTCAACCGCGCCAAATATCCCCACAGCCCCGATCGCAACGAGACCAACGTGCCAGTATCGCGGCCCCTGCGACAAACGAAGCTCCCTGCGCTTAGCCATCCGGCGCCGGACGGTCAAGGGCCAGTTATAGAACAGACAAAATACCCAATGTTCTAACAAAGCCCCGCGCTCACCGAAGACCGGAACAATATGGATCGCATCCGTCGCCCAGTGGCTCGCCATAAACCGCGCCATCGCAGGATAATGATTCGCCATCTGGATCGGAAAGGCGAGATAACCTACATACTTTAAGAAAGACAGGGAAATCGCAATGTTATAATTCTTAAAGTCCCGATCCTTGATAACCATAAACAGTGTCCAAAGCCCGCGACATATAGACCCCGGAGAGATGGGCGTGATCTGGAAAAGCACAAGAATACCTCCGACCGCCAGTCCCGCCTCCGTCTTCGTAAGCTCCGGATGGTTCCTTACGTATAGCCACGCCACTGCCACAGAAACGATTTGGGTAACCGGAAGCGTCAAAAGATGAACGACCAGGCTGACGAGATACTTCTGAATATACGGTTCGCTCATTTGCGACAGGATCGTATCGGCATCCTCGTCCGTCAAAATGTGTTTCTTTTGCCCTTCGCTTGCCATATCGCGGAGCCATTGCTCGCGCAGGGATGCACTGAAATACAGTTTTACCGGGCGGACAAAGATAGATGCCAGCTTTTCTTTTGCAAAAGACCC
>DAOVVQ010000028.1 GCA_030637065.1 Planctomycetota bacterium | reverse complement strand
TCCTCTGGCATCACTTCTTTGGCGGCGAGCCTTTGCTGAAGCCTCCGAAATCAAACTATAAAGTCGACAAGGACAAACTAAGTGTTAGTGTGAGTTTTAAAGAGGGGCCTCAACCGATAAGCAGGCGCATATGGTGGATCTATGACCGCGCTCCGGCAGGTTCCGCCCCATTCTTGCATGTGCAAATCCCCGAAGACCAATGGATGGATATGGAATGTGATGCAAAGACTGGCGCATGGACTGCAACGATACCGTTAAAGGATGGTTTTTGCCGGATCGATTTCTTCAGCAATCATGGACTAGAGGCTAACGGCTACAAGCAGTATCTTTCAAGCCCTTATACCCAAGTGGAACTTTCCCCATCTCGGCATTGATGGCTAAAATGACGCAAATGGGATTATCGGCGATGTGTGGCAATGGCTGTTTAACCAGAAACGAGCACGGAATGAATAATAATAAGTAAAAACCCATTCGGATTCAGAAACAGGCCAGTATGAACTGACCTGTTTTTTAGATTTTCCACAGTAATGATATTCTTACTGGCTATAGTTGAATTCTATGGAAACCAGGAAACCAGGAACAGTGGGACTGTACGGAGAACAATATGTCCTGTAGGCGTTTAATGGGAAGTACCGGTTCAATGAAGCAAATTATTCTGTTTTTTGCTGTTGTGGTTTCACTTTTTTGTGTGCGGGCAGGTGCCATCGTCCTGCAGAATAGTCATGTCAAGCTGCATCTGGATAAGGTCGGCGACGCGTGGAAGCTGTCTGAGATCTCGCGGGCCGATGACAGCGACTCGATCGATATCGATAGTGACGAATTCGAGATACTGCTCTTAAATGACAGCCGTTTTACGGTTGACGATTACGAGGCTGTCGGCCCGCCGCAAAAGGTTGCCAAAAATGGCGATCAGGTGGTCCGGATCAGTTACCGGAGAAGGGAAGCAACAAGTACAAAGGCACCCAAATCTGTAAAGATAACTTACGAGCTTGGCGATGGCCCGCATTTTCATAAGAGCGTCGACCTCGATGTAAACGAGGGCGATTTCGTCGACCGGCTTGCGATATTTCGCTTTTCAACGACCCAGACAGCTTGCCGCGGGGGGTTGGGTCAGCCGGTCTTTATCGGCAACTGGTTTTTTGGCGTAGATTACCCCGGCTTTTTCAGCAGGCACAGCGACGGTTTCGTTAAGCCCAATTTCAGATACAAACATTTCTATACGATAGACATGCAGGGCCGCGACGACCTGGAGCTTGATCCCAGGAGCGGGCTGGTTACGCTTTTCCATTTCCCGGGCCATGCCAGAGAGCAGGCTGGCGGCGGCTGGGCCGTCACGGGCAAACGCGGTGTCGCGGGCCTAAGCGCCTCAGCCGGCGAAAATGCCGAATTGGCCCTGTATGACTATATCGCGGCGACCCGCAAGCCGCCGCGGAGCAACCTGCATTACAACAACTGGTACAGCCCCGAAGGCAAGACGGTGACGGTCGAGAATTTCGTCGATAACGTTTACCAGTCCTTTGCCGACAATCTATCGCCCTATGGCGTCACGCTCGATGCGATGGTCCCGGACCACGGCTGGGAAAACACAAACAGTTTCAACCGGATATTCGAGCCAAAACTGGATTCGACGCACGACCGGCTGGGCGATATCAGCGATGCCCTGCGGGCCAAAGGCAGCAGCCTCGGTATATGGTTCTCTATAGACGGCACCAACGCCGGTTACGACAGGGGTATTGCCGTCGGATATCCGCCGGCTGTCGCGCCCGATTACGACGGCTGGACGGACTCCTGGATGACGGGGACCAAAAAATGGTTCGATATTCTCGACCCGGACTACCTCGATGGCCTCAAGGACAGCTTGCGGTTTCTGCTCGCCGGCGCGCAGATCAGCTATATCAAACACGATTTCAATCACAATTTCTCGACAAACTATATTACGCAGCGCCATTCGCGCGAGATTTGCCTCGATACGACCCTCGACCTGCACAAGTATGAATTGAGCCTCAACCCCGACCTGTTCCAGAATTACACGAACGGCTCATGGTTTAGTCCGTGGTGGCTCCAGCACGCCGACAGTATCTGGATGATGTCCGGTGATTCCGCAGGCGGCGGCGACTGGCCGCAGGTATCGCAAAAGGAAGGGGCGACGACCTACCGCGACAGCTGGCTCATACAGTCCTGGAACAACCCATCCCACACGGTCCGCCCGCCGATCACCGTGGCAAACCTGATGACGCACGGTATTATTTATTCGCAGGGCAAGCCCTTCTCCGATTTCAAAGACACGTTGCAGGACTGGTCGAACTATGTCGTGATGTACTACGCCCGCGGCACGATGGTCAAGGAGTGGTACCTTACGCCCGGGCTCCTGACCGATGGCGGCTGTGGTGAGGGCGATTTCTGGAAGGCTTTGGGGACAGCTACGAACTGGGCGGTTCAGAGCCAGGGGCGATTGACAAATACGCTCTACGTCGGCGGCGATCCGGGTCAGGGACAGATTTACGGTTATATAAGCTGGGTCGACGGGCGATGCCTGCTGATGGTTAGAAACCCGGACAGGGCATCGCAGACCCTGCACGTGCCTTTCGACACGACAGTCTATTACCGCGGCCCAGCCGGCACCGATTTCCACGCAAGGGTTGCCTATCCGTTCGTCGAGCAAATGCCGTGGAAGCTCACTTCCGGGCAGAATTTTCCCGTCACGGTCCCCGGCGATTCGGTGATGATCTATGAGATCGAGCCGGGGCCGCCTGCGGCTTCGCAGATTATCCAGGCGTCGCCTTTGCCTGCTTTTACCTCCAGCCATACTTCAAGCCAATACGATATCACGCTTAAGGTCCCGGATGAGGATTTTCTGCGGTACGATCTGGCGGTCGAGACATGGAGCCCGGCGAATACCTCGCTGACGATCAACGGCGATGCAATTGACCCGGTCCGCGGCAATACGGTGAACTGGTCGATGTACTCCTACGATCTGCGCAGCTACCGCGGGCAAACGCTTACGATCTCCGGCAAGCTGACCGAGCTAAGCAGCAAGCCCTCCGCCAGCAGCGATATGGCTGTTTGGCTGATCGCCGACCGGTCGGTTTTGAGCCCGCCGCCGCCCGATGACGAAGATCTGCCGCTTACATGGTCCCAGCGCCATCGCCGCGTAACTCAAAACCTCATCGCAAGGAACAATATGAAGATCCACCCGGCGCCCCCGAACCGCAAGCCGTATTTCGTCCGGGATACGCTCAGCCGACATGACGCGGATACGGGCAGGGCCTACGTAAGCGTGATCGCCAACAGTTGCATCGATCCGGATATGGACCCGCTGACCTACTCGAAGACAGGCGGCCCGAAATGGCTTACCGTCAAGCCCAACGGTATCGTCACCGGCACTCCGGGCCCAAGCGATAAAGGCCCCGGCAAATTCACGGTCATGGTCAAAGACGGCAAGGGCGGCAGCGATAAGGCAACATTGAACATCGCGGTCGATCCGGCTCGGGGTCAGCGATAATCGAGCCGAACAGCCAGACCGGTCAGGCATATGCTGGAAATCGCAGATAAGGATTCTTGAGCCCGACTGTCACTACAGGCGTAAGGCCTGTACATCTTAGCCTGCGGGGCCGCTTATCTTTGCACTGCGTATTGTGCGGGCAATGCAACCTCATGCTGCGTATGGTGATTTGCGGAATGCGAATTGATCTTGCGGAAGTATATCCTCTTTCCCTCGAATTCGGCATAGTATAGCTGTCCCTGCCCAAGGTAGGTCATCTGTTCACCAGCCCATACCAGGTCGTTTCCCGCTCCTCGAATGACGCATCCAACGGCATTAACGGCCTGGCAGCCCGTCAGGACACACACGAGCAACACAGCAGCCGTGATTAATGCTATTTTTCGATACATGTTGACCCCTTCTATATATTTCAATCTCCGAATATATCTTCGACGCAAAATGCCGCCATATTTAGAGTATAAGAAATAAAATGCCTGCCTGTAGACCTCTGCCAGCCAAAAAAACGGCTAAATCGCCCCGGCGCAGGCCTAAGCCCCTTTTATGGGCCAATTCCGCATGTTTTCGCCGCCCAAAGGGCCTTTTTTTGCCATTGCTGCGCAGCATATATTGTGTTAAATTAGCTGGGTTGTCACTAAATTGATTGAAGTCATTATTTTAGGACGTTTGGGCGATGGATTTCCTGGAGATGATCAAGACCCGGCGGACGGTCAGGCGGTTTAAGCAGGACCCGATCGGCATTGACACGCTTAACGATCTCGTCGAATGCGCCCGATGTGCCCCCTCGGCGTCTAACGGCCAGCCGCTCGAATACGTGATCGTAAGCGACGAGCCCCAACTCTCAGGCATCTTCGACCAGCTTGCCTGGGGCGCGTACGTCCAGCCAAAGCGCAACCCCCCTGCCGAATTTCGACCGGTAGCCTATATAATCGTGCTGATTAGCAGCGAGCGGGTATTAGGCAGGTTCGGCCCGGTAGATGCCGCTGCGGCGATCGAAAATATCCTGTTGGCGGCATGGAGCAAGGGCATAGGTTCCTGCTGGCTGGCGTCGGTAAAGCGGGACAAGGCCAAAGAGATCGTCGCCGTACCCGACGGCTACGAGATCGATTCGGTACTGGCATTGGGCTATCCCGCCGAAGAGCCGCTGATGGAAGATTGCAGCGACGAGTCGATCAAATATTACCTCGACGAAGATGACCGCCTGCACGTACCGAAACGCCCACTCAACGAAATCCGCCACATTAATAAATTCGGATGCCGAGGCCAATAGGATATTGGTGCGTTGAAAGCGAATAGAAAACCATAAGAACGATCAAAACAAAACGGGAGAGTCAGATGAAAAGTTCAAGACGTGATTTCCTGAAAACATGTGCCGCCGCTGGAATAGGCGGTTTCGTGTTCAGCAACAGTGCCCTGGATGTAACGCTCAGCGGCAAACCCAATATCCTGATGATCCTCACCGACGACCAGGGCTTCAGCGAGCTATCCGAAGCATTGCACCCGGAAATCCCGCAGGCACACTCCGATTATCTCAGCACTCCGAATATGAATCGCCTCGGTCGCGATGGCATGCGTTTCACCAGCGGCTATTCGCCCGCCCCGCTTTGTACGCCGACCCGGCGCTGCATCTTGTGCGGGACAACGACGGCTCGAAGCGGCGCTGAGTTTAAGAGTTCGTGGGTCCCCTCGATGCACATGACGATCCCCAAGGCCCTTAAGCGGGCCAATGAGAACTATCGCTGCGCCCACTTCGGAAAATGGGGCGAACAGATGATCTCCACGCCCGAAGAGTGCGGCTACGATGCCAGCGACGGGATGACCGGCAATATGACGGGCGGGATGCCGAAATCCTTGAACCCGGACATCCCGGATGCAAACCACAATAATACTGCTCCCTTTTATATCAACGACGAAGACCCCAAACTCTCGCCAACGGTCACGTCGAACGCAATCGATTTTATGCGTACCCAGGTCCAGGCCGAGCACCCCTTCTATGTGCAGACAAGTTACTACGCCGTGCACCTGTCCGTCGTTTGCAAACAGAATACGCTCGACAAGTACGAGCAAAAAGGCGTCCCCGACCGCGGGTACACGCAGGCGTGGGCGGCGATGCTGGAGGACCTGGATACGGAGATCGGCAGATTGCTCGGTGAGCTTGACGCACTCGGCATCGCCGATAACACTTACGTCGTCTTTATGAGCGACAACGGCGGGCGCGGCACGGTTCCAGGCGGCGATGAATCCAGACTCCCAACGAATTACCCATTGACCGGAGCCAAGCACAGTCTTTACGAAGGCGGCATCCGCGTTCCTTTCCTTGTGCGAGGTCCGGGGGTAAGGGCCGGCTCCCGCTGTCACACGCCCGTGGCCGGATACGACCTGCTGCCGACATTCTACGAACTCGCCGGCGGCAAAACTCATCTATCCGACGAAATCGACGGGGTCAGTATATGCCCGCTGCTGACTAATCCGAATAATGGCAAAGTCGTAAGAAACCCGGATGCACTCATCTTCCACAGACCCAACAGAAAATTCTCCGCGATCCGCCAGGGCGATTACAAGCTAATGCTCTTCTGGACGAACAGCGGCGAGGTAAGCTCGCGGGAACTCTACAGGTTCGACCCCGACCCAAGAGAGGAAGGCATGGATATTACTGATGCCCAGCCGGCCAAAGCGGATGCGTTGCAGGAAATGCTGCTGAACTACCTCGAATCGGTCGACGCGGAAACGCCAACATAAACACAACCATCCCAATCCGCGCGTAGGATGGGTAACTTGTTACCCATGCGGTTCCGTAAGGCCATCCAGGCAGCATCAGTCGGTAGGGTGGACCCTGGCCCACGCGGTTTTTTGGAGGATTTGACTTCCGTCTCAAAAGATCGGGCCGGGCAGTTGGTCTCTTAGCGCTATTGGCTTGCCAAGTATCTCTGAGAATACTATGGCCATTTTGAGGTTGTCGGGCTCTCTCAGGCTGCTGATCGACAGTGCCTCGAGTGGAATAACCGGTGCCGGCTGGGAGGACTGGAGGGGCTTTTGTACGGCGGCTGCGGGTTTTGCGGGCTTTGGCCGCCTGACCTTCCTGGTTGCGGATCGACTGGCTGGTCTTGGCTGCGGGCGACTGGCCGCAGGTCTTACCTGTAAGTGCTCCACCTGAGCAACCGGTATGGGACGGCGGTGTTGCCTTTGGCCATACTGAGGCTGCTGGGCAGGCGGCGGAGGCGGGGATGCAGGTCGCTGAGCGCGGGCGGGCGGCTGCGGTCTTTGTATCGGACGCCGCTGTTGTGGCGCTTGGGGCCTTGGCCCTGCCGGCTTATCGGCGCCGGCGTCTCTTGCATAGGGCAGCGTCCTTGCCCGCTGGGATGTGGTTCGGCGGGTGGCCGGCTGATTGTCGATGGGTTTGTATCTTGGCACCTGCTGCGGGCGATCGCCGGGTCGCTGGGGCTGGCGATCTTCTTCTTCCGCTTCCTTTTGCCCACCCCTGGCCTTGGCAAGTCCGCCCAGGCCGTAGATGACCATAAAGGCAACCGCCACCAGTATCTGGAACCAGCCGCCAGATTCGGCTAAAATTGTTTCACATATCCCGCTCATAATAGCCCGCTGTCGTTAATTCTTGTCCTTATCCGGCTTGGAGATCGTATCCCGCATAGCCGTATCGGCGTTAATATTCTTCATCCTGTAATAATCCATAATGCCAAGGTTGCCCTCCCGGAACGCCTCTGCCATCGCCTTGGGCACTTCGGCCTGGGCGAGAACGACCTTCGCCTGATTTTCCTGTACGAGCGCCTTCATTTCCTGTTCGCGTGCGACCGCCATCGCCTTTCGCTTTTCGGCCTCTGCCTGTGCCCGCTTGAGGTCCGCCTCTGCCTGTGCCTTCTGGAGTTGGGCGCCGATGTTTTCGCCAACGTCGACGTCGGCGATATCTATCGAAAGGATCTCAAAGGCCGTCCCGGCGTCAAGGCCCTTGGAGAGGACCGACTTTGAGATATTATCGGGATTTTCCAATACGCTCTTGTGGTTGACAGCACTGCCGATAGTGGTAACGATACCTTCACCGACACGGGCGATAATCGTCTCTTCCCTGGCGCCACCGATAAGCCGGTCGATATTCGCCCGGACGGTAACGCGGGCCTTTGCCTTAAGCTGGATACCATCCTGGGCAACAGCGTCAACGGTTGTTCTTCCCTTGTTCGGGTCGGGGCAGTCGATGACCACCGGGGTGACACTCGTCTGGACCGCCTCGAGAATATCGCGCCCCGCAAGATCGATCGCCGTCGCCGTATTCAGGGTCAGCGTGATATTAGCACGATTGGCGGCGATAAGGGCCCTGACAACATTGGGCACCCGTCCGCCGGCTAAGTAGTGACTCTCGAGGTCCCGTGTGGTGATAGTAAGCCCCGCCTGGGTAGCGGTAATCCTGCTTAGAACAATAGTCCGAATATCGACCCTTCTAAGCCACATACCGATCAGCTCGGAAAACTTGACATCCGCCCGCGAGAGCCTTGCCTGCAACCATAGCTTGAAGAACTTCAGGAAGATAAGAGAGCACACAAGTAATATGACCCCTACAATAATCAGAGGTATAAGGACTGCCGGACTGATCGCTGCTGAGACTGATGAGATTGAATCAAACATTTCTTTTCCCTTTCCTTATAGGTCTTATTTATGTCGTTTGTTCCACTATTCGCACGGTTAACTGCGTCTCCTGAACATGGATGACAGCAACCGTTTTTCCACTTTCAATATACCCGCTTTCGGCGACGCATTCAACCCTTTGCCCGTCGAAGTCGCACATCCCAACCGGTCTTAGCGGGCTAAGGACCGTTCCCGTCTTGCCGATCATCTCCCTAAGCCGGTCGGTGTCTGGTATGGCGTCGCCGGGCTCTCTTTCGGGCGGAGCGAGCGTGACAGCCTTGCCGAACCTGGTGCTGGGAAATATCCTGTAGGCGACGGTCATAACCGATGGGATCATTATAATGGCGATGACTATACCGACCCATCCAGCGGCAGCGCTGTGGTCGAAGAAAATGTACGTTCCCCATATCAGGGCCGCCAACGCGCAAACACTGATCAGCCCGCCGCTGGGCACGAAGACTTCGGCGATTATCAGAGCCGCTGCGGCGAAGTACAAGAAGATCGCAAATAAAAACCACCAGGTCATAATTAGTCCTTAGTATTTAGTCGTCAGCTCGTTTTTCGTAACATTTTAGCTATGTGTCATATGCGTTTTGTCATTCCCGCGAAGGCGGGAATCCAGCATAAAACAGCATCCGCCAGCCTGTCTCGCCGTAGCCTTGGCGAAGGTGGAAGGCGGATTCCTGCATTTGGCTAAAATATTATGTTTTTTCTTTCACTACCACTCTATTTCCGTGGATCTGTATTATCTCTACTTCCACGCCATTTTCAAGGTATTGGCCCTCGGCGACGACGTCTACGACCATATCGCCGAATCTTGCGCTGCCTATGGGCCTAAGCGGCGCCGTCACGACGCCGGCGTCTCCGACACTTACGCCCTCTTTGCGGCTTTCGGGCGGTGCGGTCGCGGCTACACCGTGCTCGATCTGAGCGGCCTTTACCGCCGGCGATAGCGTCAGTCCGCTTAGGAACTCGACCTTTGGCAGATATTTAGACAGGAAATATGCCGAGAAAAGGAATGCTATAAACGCGATGGAAATCGCCACAAAATACTGGCTCAGAAGGGTCCAGTCCATTTCGGTAGTCGGCCAGGGCACCTGATCCGGGGGATTCTTGATGAGCATACCGAACAGGCCCGCACCGATGCATATTATCCCCGCAGCACCGGCAACGCCAAAGCCCGGCAGTACGAATATCTCAACGGCCAGAAGAACCAGTCCGAGGCAGAATACGGCAACTTCGACCCAGTTCGCCATCCCAACGAGGTATTTGCTGCCGACGATTATGATCACGCAGATAACCGCGACCGCGCCGGGCAGGCCCAGTCCGGGGGTATTAAGTTCGGTATACGCCCCAAGCATCGCCAGCAGGACCAGCACCCCCATCACAGCCGGCGAATTGATCTTGCGAACCATTTCTTCCGACCATAACGTTTCAAACTCGATCACCTCGTCGGCAAACTCGACGCCATCCCGCTCGGCAAGAAAATCCAGCACACCATCGAGGTCCTCGACCACCGTCCGGGCTATGCCGAACTTCTCGGCCTGCGAAGCGGTCAAGGTCAGCAGTTCATCGTCCTTGACGACGAGCCGCTTGTTCTTTATGTCGTAGACGTTGGGGTCATCGGGAAGAAAATCCTTCTCGAAGAACTCGTTTTCTCCCGTCGCCTTGTTCTTTACCTGCCATATCTCTAATTGACGCGTAACCATTGACTTGAGCAGTGCCGCTGGGTAGTCGTTTGCCTCCGCTGCCCGCATGAAAGCAGCACGGATGAAACTCTCGGCCTTTTCCCTTTCGACGCCTTCCAGTTCGCCACCCATTATAATTGGAGCGCAATCGCCAATGGTGGTGTTTTCCAGCATGATAATGTCCTGGCAGGCAACGCTGATCATCGCACCGGCTGAGATGGCCTCGGTGGTAACGTAGGCGACGGTGCGGATATCTTTGCCCGCCTCGAGAATAAAGTATTTCGATATGTCGTCGCCGGACTTGACCAGCCCGCCATAGGTGCCTATCTCATATATCATGTAGGTCGCGCCGCGGTCCATCGCCTCCTGTGTACGCCTTCGTATGGACTGATAAAGACCGTCGTCGATCATGTCCTTGCAGGGTATCAGGGCGGCAATCTGCTTGGCGCAAACATCGGGAGCCGGGTCTACGGCGATGGATTCGGTGTCCTGCTGATCTTCGCTGGCATTGAGCGAACCGGCAAATATCTCGCCCGCCCCCCTGCCAACCGACCACTGCACGAACAGAACACCAGCCAATACAGCCAAATAGACGAATATGCGACGTTGCTTTTCCATGTCCGGGATTTTAGCCCCATTACCCAACCCAAGCAAGCACAAATTTCGCCTTTTGCCAGTAAAAGGGTGTTTGCCAATTCTCGCAAGCCCAGCGTGCCGGAATTACCCATCCCGGACTATTTTTCTCCTGCTAAAGTCTCGGCGATATTGAGAGCATGGTCCTTGACCCTGCGGTAGGCACCAAGCATATCGGTAAAGATCAGGCTCTTTAACGCCGAGATATTGCCGCTTTCCATGCGTTCCAGATGATCGGAGCGATACTGCTTTATAAGGTGGGTGATCGCATCGCCCTGGGTAATGGCCTTGCTGAGAATGTCGGAATTCCTGGTTTGTACGCCTTCATTGATGAATTTTACATAGGCGCTGACATGCTCGTGGAGGTCGAGTATCTCACGCCTGGCGGCATCGGTCATTTTAAGGTCCGAATCTCGCAGCTTCAGTTTCAGCTTGAGGATGTTGGTGAGATAATCGCTGATAGACTCGTATTCGTCGGCCATTCTCAGTTGCATTCGCCCGCTGTTCATCACGTCATGAGGGACGGTCCCGGAGAGCAGATCGGTAAGAAATTCGACGATCTCCTTTTGAACTATGTCCAGCACCTCCTCGCGGTGGAATATCTTGGACTCGGACTTCTCGTTCGGCTTATCGTCGACGATAACCAACCTCAGGCGACTTAACATCTTTTCGACGTGCTCACCCATCCGCATAACCTCTCTCCTGGACTGCTGAATGCTGATCGTCGGGGTATCCAACATGCGAACGTCGATGAACCTTAAGTGCGGCACTTCCCTGTGCGCCTTTTCAGGGACGATGATATACAGCAATTTGTTCAACCACCCGATAAACGGCAGGAAGATAAGGACGTTAACTACGTTGAAACCGGTATGCGTGGCGGCGATGGCTGTGGTCGAGAACGGATAGACCAACCCTCTACCCTCACTGGCGATGCCCGTACCCGGATCGGTACCGATGATCTTGACGATCAATGTGGTATAGGCCGAGAAGATGGCTGTGATCCACAACACACCGATGATATTGATGATCATATGTGCATACGAGGCCCTTTTCGCGTTGCTCGAGGCGCCAAGAGAGGCGAGATACGCCGTGATAGTCGTGCCGATATTCTCGCCCAATACCAGCGCCGCAGCCGTCGGATAGTCAATAACGCCGATATACGCAAGCGAGATCGTAATACCAAGCGTCGCCGACGAAGACTGTACTATCGCCGTCAGAATAGCGCCGACCATGCAGCATTTGAGCACGCCAAAATATCTGATCACGCCAGAGGCGTCAACAGGTGAAAACCGCGAGAACCAATCGATAAACCCCTGCAATTCCTTCAGCGGAGCAAAGCCGTCCTTCATCAGTTGCAGACCGAAGAATATCATTCCCAGGCCTAAGAAAAACGAGGCAACATAGCGAATGCGGTCCCTCTTGGAAAAGAGAAAGAACAACGCCGAGATCCCCAGCAGCGGCAGTCCGTATTTGCCGATCTTGATGACCAGGATCCAGCCCGTAATGGTCGTACCGATGTTGGCGCCCAATATCACGCCGATCGCCTGCATCAGATTCATTATCCCGGCGTTGACCATGCCGATGACCATGACCGTAGTGATCGAACTGGACTGAACCAGCATTGTCATCACGGTCCCCACCCCGCAGGCCAATATCCGGTTATTGGTCACCGCGTTGATGAGCCTCCGCAACCTTTCCCCGGCGACAGCCTGCATGCCCTCGGACATATTCTTCATGCCCAGAAGGAATATCCCCAATCCGCCTATCACACCAAAAAAGATTTCGATCGCGACCTTAACGTCCATGAACTTCTCTCCAATCAGATTTTCATGCAGATACGAAGAGGATCGTCCCCCTGCCGTCCTGATAAAGCATCCCTATAGTCATCGAGTTTCCTTGAAAACGGAGAGGGTCATCCCCCTGTCGTCCTGATAAAGCATCTCTATGGTCTCATGGTCATTGAGTTTCCCTGAAAAGTGACCGATTCCCCAACAGTCTGCTCTGATATGGTTCTTATAGCCTGCATTGTGATGATGTCAAGGCCTGTTTGAAAGTTTTTTTGAAAATTTTTTTTCAGGCTTTAGCCAGCTTGCAGAGTATCTCGATTCCCTGCTGGATCTTGTCGTTTGACGTGGCGTAACTGATCCTGAAATGGCTGTCCCGTTCGCTGAAAACATCGCCGGGAATAACAAGCACATTGTTAGCAATTGCCTTCTTGACAAACTCGGTGGCGTTTTCGGCCCAATCGGGGGCCTTGACGAAGGCATAGAACGCCCCGCCGGGCTTTACGATCTCGAAACTGCCCTTTAGCCCATCCAAGATCATGTCCCTCTTTTGCCTGTAGGCATCGACATATTCGCTCATATCGCAATCCAGAGCGGTAATTGCCGCCTTTTGGAACGGCGTGGGCGCACAAACGAACGTATATTGCTGGATCTTGGTCATCGCCTCGATAAGTTCGGCCAGGACGGGTTTCACAGCGACATAGGCCATTCTCCATCCAGTCATCGCGTAGGTCTTGCTAAAGCCCTTCAAAAGCAGCGTCCGGTCATAGAACCTGGCGATACTCGGCGATGGACCGTCATAGCAGAAGGTGTCGTAAATCTCGTCGCTCATCACGGTGATGTCCTTTTCGCCCGCAATTTCGGCAATCGCCTTGACCTCGGATTCAGAATAAACCGCACCGGTGGGGTTGGCCGGCGAATTAAGGATAATCAGCCTGGTCCTGTCGCTGATGGCAGCGGCAATGCCCTCCACCGGCAGCTTAAAATCCGGATAACTGTCGACAAACACGCATTTCCCGCCGATCATGTTGATCACGTGCTTGTAGATGACGAAATACGGGTCAGCCATTATCACTTCGTCGCCGGGGTTGATCATGGCCATAAACGTCAGCAAAAGCGCCCCGCTGACACCGCTGGTCACCATGGCCATAGGCTGGTCCCAGTTGTAATCGGCCTTGACCATGCCGGCAATTTTTTCCAGGAGCAGCTCGTCGCCACAGGTCTGCGAATAGTGATTGTGCCCCTGCTCTATCGCTTTTATCGCCGCAGCCTTGATACCGTCGGGCACATCGAAATCCGGCTGACCTATGGAAAAATTCACAGGATCCTTAAGGTCCGCAGCCAGGGCGAACACCTTCCTGATGCCGCTGGAATCGATAAGTTTTGTTCTGTCAGCCAGAATTCCGCTCATGCCATCATCCTGTAAGTTAAGTATTCAGGCAAACTTACGCCGCAAGGCGCAAACAATATGCCGCTTCGGCAGGCGTTTCTGTGCGTACAGAAAGCGGCATATCCATATACTCAGGACCCGTCTTAGTCCTTGGATTCTGTCTCGGTAACTGCTTCTGTCTCGGTGCCTTCGACCTCTTCTTTGGCCTCAGCGGACTTCCTTCCGCTGTGGCTCTTGCGATGAGCGACCTTCGGCAGACCTGTTACGGATTCGCCATCGATCCAGCGTTCTTCTTCTTTCAGCTTTTCCACGCGTTCCGCCCTTGAAAGCACATTGCGATGCCTGCTGAGGGCACCGGAAGCCTTTAGTGAACGATCAATTGACATTTAAATACTCTCCTTAAGTTAAAGTTTCATAGCGTAAGCATCTTGAAATGGCTTAGAGCCAAACGTTTCAAATCCCGCCGGGGCGACGTATCCCGCACCGACCTCCTTAATCTTTTTTAACGCAAAATACCCCTCACTGCCTTGCCTTTGAGGGCGTGAATATCGCCGTTTCGTTACCAGAAAATAGTACGATCCTCGCCTCTGAACCTCTGTTTCTATGCCGTTTTTGCCAAAATAGTCCTTAACCGGCCCCAGAGCGTCACTTTTGTGCCCGATAGAGATCGTGGCAATAACGATCACATGGTCGCCTATCGGTGCGAGCACGCCCTCCTCGGGCGTCTTACTGGCCGCTGGCTGACGCTCAGGCGTCACAGGCGGCCTCGATGGCCGATCAGGCTCTGTCGCCCGAGGCGTCCGGGCCTGCGGCGACGCTGCATCCGTCGTTGAGGCCGTATCGAGGCCCCTTTCCGCATAGATCTGACCCATTCTAAACGCCCCAGCCGTAACCAGGATCAGCGACAGCAATATCACCGCTACTATCGGATAGGACAGCGACAGGACCAGTTGCCCGGCAAGCGAGCTTACCGCATCTCTGCGAGGCGGCCATGCACCTTCATCCTGGTCAATATCCTGTTGCACATCCCGGTTTTCACCGGGCTTGAGCAGATTTGTCGGGGGTTGGGCGGATTTTTCACTTTTTCCGCGACCCAGCAAGCCCCTGTCGCCCATTTTTTGCCGGCTTTTTGCAATGACTTCGTATAACGCTCTTTTTCTATGATTCCTTGCCATTTGGGCCAACCCGCACATAATCCCTGGAAAACAACACAAAAGAGCGGTTTTTATAGGGCCACTGCCGTCCAGTGCCCACAAACGCCGCCACTAAACTACCTTAATACAACACTTTAAAGAAAATTTCAATGGCTAATTGACGCAAAATGCATTAAATTTACAGGCACGGATTTACCCGGGACACGGATTTCGCTTGACAAAAGTCCTCCCGGCGGCTATTTAAGCTGAAAATGAAATATATTTTGCTTTACTGATGCTGACAGCTCTGATAGAACGTCAGCCTGAATGTGACCGGTTTGCCCGGTGAAATTGTGTCAGTATGTTTCACCACACCGCTTCTAGACGCCGACGGCGGGCGGGGGTGTGGTCTTTTTTTATTTGAAATGGAGCAGTTTATTATGTTACCGAAGAAGAAAACAAGTAAATCGCGGACTCGCACGCGTCGCAGCCACCACCGGCTCAGCGTGCCGAACTATGCAGTGTGCAAGCGGTGCGGCAATTCCAAACTTCCTCACGCGGCCTGCGATAAATGCGGTTATCACAACCCGAAGATCACGCTCAAGCTCGGCGAGGGGGAGACGAGCTAAAAATGCGGATAGCAGTTGACGCTATGGGTGGCGATCATGCGCCTGATGAGATCATCAAGGGCGCAGTAGAGGCACAAGGCCTGCTCGACAAGGATGATGAGCTTATCCTCATTGGTTTAGAGGACGTCATCAGGTCGCAATTGGCCGACCTTGACGCTGAAGAAGACAAAATAACGATCGTTCATGCGCCGGATGTCATCGGCATGGAGGAATCGCCGGTCGAGTCTTTGCGCAAAAAACGCAAGAGTTCGATAGCGGTAATGGCAAAACTCGCCGCACGCGGGCAGACCGATGCGGTAATCTCAGCGGGCAATACCGGGGCCTGCGTTGCCGCCTGCCAGATCCGGATGCGAAATCTCGCGGGCGTTAACCGCCCTGCCATCGCCGCGGTCCTTCCTACTTTGCCGGGCCCCGTCATCATATGCGACGCGGGCGCCAATGTAGCCTGCAGACCCATCAATCTGTACCAGAATGCGGTAATGTCAAGCGTGTACTCCCAGCGGATCCTGGAGATAGACCGACCCCGGGTCGGTTTGATGAATATCGGCGGAGAAAGCGCCAAGGGCAACGAACTGGTAAAGAAAACCAGGGAACTGCTGCTGGCCGACGAGGAGCTTAACTTTATCGGCAACCTTGAAGGACACGATATCTTTGACGGCGTCTGCGACGTGGCTATCTGCGAAGGATTCTTAGGTAACGTGGTCCTGAAGCTGACAGAGGGCCTTGTCGACATGATGTTTAAGGCTATAAAGCTGGAACTGCTGGAAACCGACAAGAAGCTGGCAATGCAATTTAAGCCGCTGATGGAGCAGATATACAAAAAATACGACTATCACGAGTACGGAGGCGCCCTTCTGTTGGGGGTCAACGGCACCGCGGTTATTTGCCACGGCGCAAGCATAGACCGGACGATCAAGAACGCGATAATGGCCTCGAAAAAGTTCTATACCATGAAAATAAACGACCAGATCGTAGAACACCTTTCAAATGTTTCGGTGGATGCCAATGAAGAGTAGCCCTACCGTTCCATTTCCAGGCAGTTGGCGTGCAATCATCGCCGGCACCGGGTCGTATCTACCGGCCAAGGTGCTGACGAATCAGGATTTCATGAAGATCGTCGACACCACCGACGAATGGATCACGACACGCACCGGCATAAAGGCACGTCATATCGCCGCCGATGGCGAGACGACGGCACAGTTCGCCACCGAAGCTGCAAAGCGGGCATTGGCCGATGCCGGGCTCGAAGCGAAGGATATCGAACTGATCATGGTCGCTACCATTACCCCTGAAATGGTGTTTCCGTCGACCGCCTGTTTTGTCCAGGATGCGATCAAGGCCAAAAACGCGTGGGCATTTGACCTTGCCGCGGCGTGCAGCGGGTTTGTCTACGGTCTTTCCATCGCCAGGCAGTTTGTGATCAGCGGCAGATACAATAATGTCATGGTCATCGGCGCCGAGACGCTCAGCAAGATCACCGATTATGAGAACCGGGCAAGCTGTATCCTCTTTGGTGATGGGGCTGGGGCGGTGATAGTCCAGAAGTCAGAGACTGCGAAAATGGGCATGATGTACAGTTGTGCCTCCGCCGACGGCAGCAGTTGGCAGAGCCTGTCCTGCCGGGCGTATGGTTCGCGAAACCCGGTCGGTAAGCCCTTAGATGACCCCAAGCAGGTTTACATGGACATCAACGGCAGAGAGATATATCAACTCGCGGTCCGCCGGATCGTCGAGATGGTCTATGAGTGTTTCGACCGATGCAACCTGACCGCCGACGATATCAGCATGTTTATTCCGCACCAGATGAACGCCCGGATCATAGAATCGATCGGAAAGCGGCTGAAGCTGCCCAGCGAGCGAATTTACATAAATATAAGCAAATATGGCAATACCTCTGCGGCATCGATACCGATCGCCCTTGACGAGTGCCGGCGGGAAGGCAGGATAAAATCCGGCGACATCGTCTTAATGGTGGCGTTCGGCGGCGGATTGACGTGGGGAGCCAATGTGGTTCAATTTTAGGTTAAGCGGATAAACATGATGAAAACGGCATTTTTATTTCCGGGACAAGGTGCACAGACGGTCGGCATGGGCCTTGAGATCGCCCAGCGCTTCGATGTTGCCGCCGGACTGTTTGACAGGGCCAATGAGATCGTCGGTTACGACCTGCGAAAATTGTGCTTTGAGGGCCCCCAAGAGCAACTCAACTCGACAACGATATCCCAGCCGGCGATTTTTACGACCTCTGCCGCCCTGCTGGCCTGTTTGCGGGATGCCCCGGAGACTGCCGGGATCAAGCCTGATGTAACAGCAGGCCTTAGCCTCGGCGAATATACGGCTCTTTATGCCGCTGGGCTGGTTAGCTTCGAGGAGGGCCTCAAGCTCGTCCAGCAGCGCGGCTCTGCGATGCAGGCTGCCGCGGACGCCTCGACCGGTTCGATGGTAAGTATTTTGGGCCTCGACGAGGAAAAAGTGCATAATTTGTGCCAGGAGGCGGGCGAAGGCGAGCTTTTGACCGCGGTAAACTTCAATTGTCCCGGCCAGATCGTCATTAGCGGTGCTATCGAGCCATGCCAGCGGGCAGTCGAATTAGCGGACAAATACGGTGCGATAAAGGCAATACCTTTAAAGGTCGCCGGTGCATTTCACACCGAATTGATGAAGCCCGCAGCCGAGTCTCTAAAGGCAGCACTGGAAAAATGCCAAATCGGCAACCCGGGCGAGATTAAAGTGATTGCAAATATCGATGCCGGGTATTATGATAGCGCAAGTCAAATCCGCGGCGGGCTTGTCAGGCAGTTAGTTGAGCCCCTTCTATGGCAAAGGTGTATGGAAAAACTTCTTGACGAGGGAGTGGAAAGATTCTATGAAATTGGACCTGGAAGGGTTTTGACGGGCTTGATGAGACGAATTAACCGCAAGACGAAAGTGGTAAACGTAAGCGATCTTGCATCTTTGAGCAAACTGCAATCCGCCGCTTGTGCAGGATAGGCATTGCAAAACAGTATTAAGGAAATAATAGTCAAGAATAGGAGATTCGATAGCGATGTCTGAAAGTCAACCAAGATTGGCGGTTGTTACAGGTGCAGCGCGTGGCATTGGCCGGGCGGTGGTGCTTGAGCTTTTGAAACAGGGCCGGACGGTAGCCGGGCTGGACATCAACAAAGAACAGCTTGCGGAACTCGAAAAGGGCGTCAGTGAAGCCGGATTCAGCGTTATTACGTGCTGTGTGGACATAACCGACACCGCCAAACTAACCGAAACGCTCAAATCCCTCGCTAAGGAGCACGGCGGTATCGGCATTCTGGTCAATAACGCCGGTATTACACGCGACCGCCTGATGATGCAAATGGACGATGAGGATTACGACATACTCATGGCGGTCAATCTGCGGGCGGCGTTTATGGCTACTAAGGTGTGCCTGCGGTCGATGGTGCGAAATAAATTTGGCAGAATAATCAGCCTCAGCTCCGTGGCAGGCGTCATGGGACAGGCCGGTTCTGCTAACTATGCCGCCAGCAAGGCCGGATTGATCGGAATGACCAAGTCGATCGTCCGCGAGGTGGCCAAGAAGAATATCACCGCCAACTGCATCGCACCGGGCTTTATTTTAACGGAAATGACCGAAAAACTGCCCGAACCCGTCAAGGATGCGGCAAAAAAGATAATCCCGGCACGGACATTCGGCAAACCCGAGGACGTGGCTAAGGCCATCGCCTTCCTCGCCAGCGACGATACCGGCTATGTCAACGGTCAGGTATTGTGCGTCGACGGCGGCATGGCAATGTAGAAAATGGTTCCCTGAAAAACAGGGTATATCCCAATGCCAGGGTTGTTTTTGTACCAAAAACAACGACCATAGCAAGGGTGCCATAGTTTTTCAGAGGTCGCAAAAGAAAAAAACATTGAAAGTGATGCTTTTGATGGTTATATTACCGCCGCAGGATGGTGGAGTTTGTGTTATACAGTTAGTAACTTAACAAGGTAATTAACAATTTTATTGTGAGTTTTAGGAGGCATTGAAGTGAGTGCAGATATTGATGCTGGTGTAGTTGAGTCGAAAGTAGTGGATATAGTCAGTGAGCAGATGGGAGTTGATAAGTCCGAGATCAGCCGCGAGACGTCTTTTATCAATGACCTCAACGCCGATTCGCTGGATACCGTGGAACTGGTAATGGAGTTCGAGGATGAGTTCGACATGAGCATCCCGGACGAAGAAGCCGAGAAGATCCAAACGGTCGGTGCAGCGATCGACTATATCGTACAGACTGTCAAAACCAAGAGCCCGGAATAGCGAAGCATAACGATGAATAAACGACGAGTAGTCATCACCGGTCTTGGCTGCGTTACCGCGCTTGGCGAAGGTGCCCAGGAAATGTTTGACGCCCTATGTCAGGGCAAGAGCGGCATTTCCGCTATCGAATCGTTCGACACGAGCGAGTTTACGGTAAAGTTCGGCGGCGAAGTTAAAGGCTTTCAGATAAAGAAATATGTCAGTTCGCGCGTGGCAAAGCGAATGGACCGTTTTGCGCAGATGGCTCTTGCCTCGGCGATCCAGGCGGTCGACGACAGCGGCCTTGATCTCGAGAAGGAAGACCTCGCCCGTATCGGCGCTCTTGTGGGCACTGGTATCGGCGGTCTCAAGGAGATCGAGGACCAGCACACGCGGCTCCTGAAGAAGGGACCGAAAAAAGTCTCTCCGTTTTGCGTGCCGAAGCTGATGGGTAATGCCGCCAGCGGCACGATCTCGATCCACTACGGGCTGATGGGGCCTAATATGTGTGTCGTTACGGCGTGCGCTTCGGCGAGCAACGCCATCGGCGAGGCGTTCAGGAACATCGTCAGCGGCAGAAGTGATGTCATGGTGACCGGCGGCTCGGAAGCGGCGGTTACGCCTATCGGGCTGGCGTCGTTTGCTTCGCTGAAATCCCTGAGCACCCGCAATGACCACCCGCAAAAAGCCTCCAGACCTTTTGACCGCTATCGCGACGGCCTTGTGCCCTCCGAACGGGCACGCCTTCTT
>DAOVVQ010000063.1 GCA_030637065.1 Planctomycetota bacterium | reverse complement strand
TACCATCCTCGGTCGTAATATACTCGGCACAGATCGCCATATAAGCATCACCATCGGTCGGATTGCTCTCGACAAACGGATGCATATACCGCAGCCCATCAAGCTCGCTGCCCTTCACCGGCTCACTGACCCAATAGCTCCCTTCCTCCAGACCCGCTGCCGCAGTCACCGCCGCCAATCGCTCCGCAGCCACAACCGACACGAACTTCTGCCCGTCCTTTTCGTAACCGACGCCGACATAATCGAGCCTCGGATGAACCGCAACCGCAAGATTCGCCGCCAACGTCCACGGAGTCGTAGTCCAGATCATAAAGCAGGCCCGGCACCCACACCCATCCTTAACCAGACCCAGCTCTTTTAGCTTCCCAACCGAATCGGCCTCAATGGGAAAGTTGACATAAATACTCGCCGACGAAATGTCCTGATATTCCAGCTCCGCATCCGCAAGGGCCGTCTCGCATCCCACCGACCAGTGGATCGGCTTTAGCTGCTTGTAAACCAGCCCCTTGCCAACCAACTCGCCAAATACCTCCAAAATCCCCTTCTCATAAGCGGGCTTAAGTGTAAGATACGGCTGTTTGAAATCGCCAAATATCCCCAAAGACTTAAACTGCCTCGTCTGGAGCTTGACATACTTGCCGGCATACTTGCTGCAGCTCTTACGGATAGCCGCCTTAGACATCGTCTTGGCTGCCTCGCCCAACTCCGCCACAACCTTAACCTCGATCGGCAGCCCGTGACAATCCCAGCCGGGAACATAAGGACTGTAAAAACCCGCCATCGTCTTATACTTAACCACCAGATCCTTGAGCACCTTATTGATCACGTGCCCCATGTGAATATCGCCGTTGGCATAAGGCGGGCCGTCATGCAGAATATACGCAGGTTTACCCTCGCCACCAGCAAGAATACGCCCGTAAATATCCATCTTGTCCCAACTCTTACGCTGAGCAGGCTCACGCTGAACCAGATTCGCCTTCATAGAAAAACCCGTCTTAGGCAAATTCAGCGTATCACGATAACCTTTCCCCTTTTTCCCAGACATCAAAATCCCTCAAAAAATAAAGCCAAAAGTACACCAAACCCCAAATATTAAACCCAAAATCACCAACTGTCAACCCAAACAATAACCCAATACAACATCATCCCCCCATGTGTCATTCCCGCGAAGGCGGGAATCCAGAAATAAGACAGATTAGAGCTTGTAGAGAGCCTTAGATGGGGTTACCTTATACCCTGTTAGCAACAGCATGGGCAAAAAATTTGCTCATCCTGCAACCTTAAAACTTGAGAGGTTACTTTAATGATGAAATCCTTGTTGCTTGGAGTCGTGTTTTGTTCATTGTGTTCAGTGCTATACGCAGAGCACATAACGTATCTGGTCCCGATTGACATCGAAAAAGAAGTGTATGCATCTGATTTTTACATGTCTGTTAAAGAAAGAAAGATTTCAACAAATAGCCAAGCGAAATACAAGATGTCTAAAGGGGCCCCCGGTTTTGATAAAGCCACTACTGCATCTGAAGCATTTGCTTCTTCTGTCATAGATGCTGTTTTCGATAAGGATGAAAACCTTTACCAGCAATTGACTAAGAAAAGGTCCCCGACAGACAAATCCAAGAACAATTCCAAGTTAGGATATTCTATGCTTCAATGGGCGATGGATTATTCTGATCATGTCTACTTTGTAAATGAATACGAATTGTTGGGTCTGAACTTGTATGAAGCTCGTATTGTACCTTTATCCACGGCTGAAGATTTTATAAATGAACAAAACAATTCCCTCTTTTTGGCCATAGCAGAGACTGGATCCGGAGTTGAGCATAGGTTTAATGCGTTATTTGAACCTGTAGTACAAAATCTGATCAATGCTCGTCAGTACACGAAAAATAAAGACAAAAAGGCTGTTAAAGAAGATTTAAAAAGTTTTACCAAGGTCTCATATAAACCTAAGTTTGACGATTCGGTATCTACCCCTGCTAATATTGACTATTATTTCAAGGTGATTCAGCCTGCCGGAAATCCACTGATTTTCGAGAATGGTAATTTAGCCAAAGCGGATTTCAGCAATGAATCAAATGAACTTTGGAGTTTTTACGCTGGAATGTGGAGTGCTTTGACAGCCGTGCCTGAGGTCGATGAGTTTCAATCTTCTGCGGAGTATAATAGTTTTATTGATAATTTGTCCGAGTCAAGTGCTGCGCAACTTGATAAGTCGCTTACGGGAGCCAACGGCAGGCAATTTGGTGGCTATAAAAGATGGAAGCTAGGGTATAGAGAGGTTTTATTTGCCATTGATGCCTATCCTGTTTATTTCGTCTTTTATACAAGGAGTAAACGCCCGAATCCATATGGTTTCGCGCACGATACAATCCTCCATAGCGACCAGGGGTACAAAAGGGTTAATTTAGGTTATTTGTCAGACTTAGAGAGGCTGTTCGATTCAACAGAATTTAATCAGGCACTAGTGAAGGTGTATGAAAAAAAGTAGTCTCATAGGAAGGACCTCGATATATCGACGGGTGGCAGCCACCAAGGCATAGCCGAGGTGGATGGTTGCTACGGGGAATCAAAGGTGCCATGGATGCTTTCTGGCCTTGGCAATCGTTTAAAACTTCAATAACTTCATGCCCTTCATGGTAAGTAATTTTAACCATGAAGAACTTGAAGACTACGAAAAACAAACCCCCGCCGAAATCAATACGTAACGACGCTGACTTTTTTGCCGAACTTATCGAAGTTAAGCTCACCCTTGTCATAGGCGTCGATGTCGGATTTTCGGGCCCGGATCGTCATCACCGCAGGTCTGCCGCCCCTGGTCACCATCATCATCGCCGCCTTCTGCTGCTGTTTCTTATCGCCTTCGTCTCTACCGCCGCCGGGTGGTGCATTTTCTGCTCCGCTGGGACGCCGACCGCCACCACCGCTACCCGTTCCACTGCCGGCGCCACTGGCGCCAGGGCCAGGACCGCCGCGACCGCCAGGCCTGTCACCGGGACCCGGACCGAAACCGCCGCCAGGACCAGGCCTAAATCCGCCACCAGACCGCAAACCGTCGCCGATCACCGTGATCACGATCCACTGGTCATCGGCCACAGTGCTGATATTAGACGCCAGCCGCAAAGACCGAACGAGCGTATCCTCAAGTTCCTCGACAACCCCGGCATCGTACTTGCGCCGAGGCCGCCCAAACTTCTTAAGGATCGAATCCCGATCCTTCTCACCGCTGCCCTGCCCGAACATCTCTTGCCTGGTCTCTTCCCACAACGGGTCGCCACCATCGCTCGGCTTGTCTGCCTCCGGCTCAGCCAAAGGCTTAAGGGGAACGTTCACCTTCGTCAGGAACAAAACACCGTAATCTTCGAGGAATATCCCCTGCGTAACCCGCCCGGGAAACCAGCCCATGAAAACCGAATCGCCGCGAAAACCACCATGCGCAAGCATATCGGCCTCGTTGAGTTTCTTATCTATTAAACGCGACATGATCGCCGTCTCATCGCTGATCTCACCGAGCCGACTTTCGTCGATCTCCCCAACCGGGATCACGAGCGCATTACTGCCGCTGGCCAGCGGCGTTCCAAACTGACTGCTGAACTTGGCAAGACGCTCCGAGAGTTCATGGCTCCTGGCAACCACCTTGTCCCAGTCGCTCTGGCCCTTGCCGGCAACTACCACCGCGCCGTCCTTACCAGCCGCAACCGCCGCAAATCCGCCGCTCGAAGACGCCGCCACCATTCCGGCTCTGCCGCCTTCACCATCGCCCGCCGCCGCAACCTTGCCAGAACCCAAATACGGCAACATCAACCCTATAACGACCGCTAAACCGATTATCGCTACCAACCGTCTCATGGCCCAACCCTTTCATAAACCTTTCACTGTCTGCAACAAATTTGCCCCGCCGCCGAAACTACCGACCGCCGCCGCCAAACCCGCGACCGCTGCCGAAACCACTGCCGCCGCCCGATCCACCGGACCTGCGTCGCGCGATTGCCGCAGCAAAAGCACGCTTTTTAATAAGTTCACCGATCGACGAAGACCCACGGCCCAAACCACCGCGACTCGAACCGATCCTGCTTTGCCCGAATCCGCCGCCAATACTGCCTCTGGACCTGCCGCCGGAACCGCTATCGCGACCACCCCTGAACCTGTTGCCGGAACCGCTATTGCGACCACCACGGAACCGGTTGCTGCTATCGGCTCTGGACTGTGATCTGCCCTTCACCGAACCGCCCCTGAACCTGCTACCGCTTCCAACGCCTCTGGATTGCAGCCCGCTCTTCATCTGAGAGCCGCCTCTGAACTGCGGTCCGCCCTTCATCTGAGAGCCGCCTCTGAACTGCGGCTTGCCCTTCATCTGACTGCCGGCTCTGGGCCCACTCATACCGCCGCCTCGTTGCTGCTGAGCGCCCGGACCACCCTGAAAACCGCGACCACTCATCTTGCTGTGTGCCCCAGCCCATGGCGGTGGACCAACGGGCCCGCGACCGCTCATCTTATCACGCATACCGGCGCTTGGCGTTACACCAACAAGCCCGCGACCGCCGCCAAAACCTTTACCTGCACCAGCCTGCCCCGGACCAAACCCGCGGCCGGCAGGACCACTCATACCCGGCCCACCGGGCCCAAAACCTGACCTGCTTCTAACAGGATCATCTGTCCCCGGCTTGGCCTGCTGTCTGCTCTGTGCGCCCCGATCTGCCCCCGGGCGCCTCTCAGGCCTGGCAATTTGCTCTTGCCCGGGCCGCCCTCGCCGCTGGCGTTCGTCGTCATCACGATCGCCGTCCCGACTGGCCGCAAAACCCTCTGACCCAATTAGTATCACCACTGCAACCATACTCAGCAAAATTGTCTTAAACATTTTTTGCCCCCTTTCATTAAAGTAGTTTACCGTTGTCATCATTCCACCGATCCGCCGCCGTCAACATTGGTCAACATCTCCACGACATCCATGCGCGTCCGCACAAATTCGCTTTCCGTCTGAACCGCCAACATCTCCAGCCCGCTGGTCAGCAGCGTATTGTCATCGAGACGATTCTGCTCGATCTCCGTCATCGCCTGGACTATCCACTGCCGATCCGCCTGGCGAGCCTCGCCGACAACATCTATCAGCTCCGTCAGCATCTGGTTCGTCGAAGCACTCGACGCAGCCAGCGTCTGCAAAGCATATTCGTTCATATCCTCGCGAAACTCACGACTCAGCTCATTGCGAACACTGGCATAACCCTGCGACATTTCCTCATCGAGCCGCCCCTGCATTTCATCAAGAACCGACTGACGAATAACCGGCGTTACACTGGCGATCACCGACTGCCGCAACTCATCGACATCCAGAGCCCCGCCGACGCCAACTCGCCCAACAAGATAGCCAACCCCAATCAGGATCATCGCCGCAGCCGCAACCCGTCCGTAACGCTGCCAAAGCGCCATCCGCGGCGCCACCGAAACCGGCTGCCGCCCTTCCCAGCCGCCCGCCTGCCCCGCCTGCCCGGCCTCTTGCCTGATCCGGGCAACCGTCGCGTCCATCAACTCCCTGCTGGGACCAGCGGGAATATCCATCCCCTTAAGGGCGTCCGTCGCTTTACTGACAATATCTTTTTCGTTCGTCATTTGGCTACCTCACTTTTCTCATTGTCGAACACAGGACCCATCAACTCCCGAAGATTCGCCCGTGCCCGATGAATTAAAACTCCCACATAACTTGTCTTGATATCAAGCTCACGTCCGATCTCTTTGTAGCTCATACCATTTAAATATCTCAAACAAAACGCCTCCGCTTCCTGGCCCGAAAGCCGCCCAAGGGCCCGCGACAACTGCCCGGCAAGTTCATGCCCCTGAGCCTTTTTCAGCGGCCCGTCAACCTTGCTCGCCGTCGTATCGATCCCGAAATCGCCACTCGTAACGATCCCGGACATCCGCTTGCGAAGCATGTCGATCGCCCGGATCGTGGCAAGGTGCGACAGCAAACCGCCAAAATTCCTCACCCCCTGACACTGCCAAACCTTATATGCACTTAAAAAAGTCTCCTGAAAACAGTCCGAAGCATCGGCATCGTTGCCAAGCAGACGGTAAGCCGTCCGCCAAACCCGCGACCCATATTCCTCAACAATCGATTGCCAATCTTCCACGCTGCCAATGCCCCTTTCCGTCATCAGACGTCACTATTATAGTCGTCTCCCCAGCCGATTTTATTACAAAAAACACCAATACAGGCAAAAAAATGGCCCTGACGCCCCAGTTTCGCCTTCTTCCAAGCCCATACTAATCTGTAATAAAATCCTGTCAACATGTCAGAATCGCAGGTCAAAACTCAATGAAACCGCATTTCTGCGCCAAAAAGCAGGTTTTGCCGGTATACTCAAGCCCGCTTGCTACCAGAAAACACCCTCCCGTTACTGATCGCTTACGTTTTTGTCCGGAAAAGTCTTTACATTTGGCTCATTTTAGCGTACAATGCACAATTGTGGTTAATTGCCAAAAGTGAGCCCAAACGCAGATAGCCCAAGGCTTTCAGCCCCGAAACTGTACGCAACAGGTGCGACCTTGTCGGCGGGCAGTTTTCCAATCAGTTCGGCTTCAAAAATGCCGATAGTAAGGGGGGAAGACCACAAAAGTTTCAATTAGAGGCGTTTTAGTGATGATACGAAAGACCAGAATGCTAATTCCTGTGATATTCGCACTCGCGATCGCATTGGGTGTCGACGTCGCAGAGGCTCGCGATCATGTCGTTCAAGCCTACCTCGACCCCGGAACCGGAAGTCTTATTATTCAGGTTCTTTTAGCGTCGTTGGTGGGAATGGGATTTGCCATGAAAATGTTTTGGGCCCACATTGCAGCCTTCTTCTCGAAGTTTTTTGCCGGAAAACAAAGCGATGACAAGCAGTAACCACGTTGTTGCCAGTTCTTTTCGTGACCCAAATGGATTCGTTTTTGTTCGCGAGGGGACGATCTATCGCCAGGTCAATAAAATGTACAAACCCGATTACGATTTCCTGATGGAATCGGGTCTGTATCAGTCTCTTGCGGATGCCGGTTTGATAGTAGCTCACGAAGAAGCGGATATCGATCTTGCCGAAAGCGATAGCGCGTACAAGATTCTCAAACCTGATGAAATCCCGTTTATTTCCTATCCTTATGAGTGGAGTTTCGGCCAGCTAAAAGACGCAGCACTTACAACCCTGCGCATCCAAAAAACAGCATTTGATCACGGCATGACCCTGAAAGACAGCAGCGCATACAATATCCAGTTCATCGGATGCAAACCTGTTTTCATCGACACTCTTTCTTTTGAAAGGTATAAGCCGGGCCAGCCATGGCCCGCCTACCGACAATTCTGTCAGCATTTTCTGGCACCGCTGGCGTTGATGGCTTGCAGGGATATTCGGTTAAGCCAGTTACTGCGCGTGTACATCGATGGTGTTGAGCTGGATTTGGCCAGCAAGATTCTGCCAGCCAGGAGCTGGTTGAGTTTCTCGTTGCTGTCTCACATTCACCTTCATTCCCGAAGCCAGCGACAGTTCTCAGGCAAGCAGGTGAACACCAAATCCTATAAGGTCAGCAAGTTCGGCTTCATGGGCATTATTGACAGTCTCGAAAACGCGGTTCGCAAGCTGAAGTGGCAGCCGAAAGGAACTGAGTGGGGCGATTATTACGATGACACTAATTATTCCGACGAGGCCACAACCGAAAAAGCCGCCATTGTCAAGCGGTTCCTGAAACAGATTCAACCTGAGACCACCTGGGACCTTGGAGCGAATACGGGTGTATTCAGCCGAATCGCCGCTGAGATGGGCTCTCGTACCGTTGCATTTGATATTGACCCGGCGGCGGTTGAAAAGGGTTATCTTGCAGGAGTTAACGGCGGGGCAGGGAACATCCTTCCGCTGGTACTTGATCTGACCAATCCGAGCGGCGGACTTGGCTGGGCCAACAATGAAAGAATGTCTTTGCTCGAGCGCGGCCCCGCCCAGGCGGTGCTGGCACTGGCGCTGATTCATCACCTGGCAATCTCCAACAATCTGCCTATGCAAAAGATCGCAAGCTTCTTCCGCAAACTCTGCTCCAGCCTCATCATCGAATTCGTTCCTAAGCAGGATTCGCAGGTGCAGCGACTACTGGCAACGCGGGAAGACATATTTCCGGATTACACGAAAGACCATTTTGAAGACGCTTTCAAGAAGCATTTTGCTATTGATGCGGTAACGGAGGTGGCGGGTTCGTGCAGAACGATGTACCTGATGCGGAGGCTGAGCGAATGAAAAACAGCAAAGGCATAGCGATCCACCCATTCCTGTTTGCAGCGTTTCCCATCTTGTTTCTATATTCTCATAATGTTGACGAAGTGTACCTCGTTGAAGTTCTGGGACCAGGAGCAGTTGTTTTGTCACTTGCTGTTGTACTGCGGTTAATGTTAAGCTTTTTATGTAAGGACAAGGACAAAGCCGCATTGTTGCTGTCACTGTTCGTCGTATATTTTTTTTCGTATGACCACGCCCATGCTATCCTCGAAGAGCATTCGATCGCCGGATGGAGGCCTGCTGACTATCGTAGCATCCTTGTAATGGGGACAACAGCCCTTCTGGTAGCAGTATACCTTGTGTTGCGAACAAGGAAACAACTATCCAACTTCACAAAAATATTGAATGTAACCGCCGTCTGTCTTGTCACAATTCCTGTGATTAACATTGTTTTCCACCAGATCAAAATGGCAGGTCTGCGAGATGATAAAGTAAGCCTGAGAAATAGCGAACAACTTGACACTGGCTCAAAAGCTCCCACACCGCCACCAAACATATACTATATAATTCTCGATGAATATACGAGACATGACATTCTCAAAGAGTCATTGGGCCATGATAACTCACAGTTTCTTGAACATTTGGAACAAAGAGGCTTCTTCGTGGCAAAAAAAAGCTATTCCAATTATCCTTATACCGCGTTTTCTCTGCCATCATCACTGAATTTTGACTATCTTGACATGCCCATGTACACAGGAGGATCTGAAATTGGCTTCAAACAGTTAAGAGAGCTGCTTGAAAAAAATCGCGCCTTCGAATTTCTGAAAGGACACGGCTATTCCACCGTCCTTATTTCAACCGGCACCTCTGTAACAGATATCAAAAGCCCGGACATAAGAATGGGATCGGCAGGACTGTGGTGGCAGGGAGATTTCGTCAAACAGTTGATTGGCAGCACACCTTTATCACCGTTTGGAGGCATAAGAAGGAGGAGTTTTTTCGGCGCTATGCATTATCGCTGGATTCTCAATTCGTTCGATCATTTGGTACGTACGACACAGATGGAAACTCCAATCTTTGTTTTTGCTCACATCGTGTGCCCGCACGGCCCTTACGTCTTTGATGAAGAAGGAAACATGGCCGACAATATAGACACACCCTTAAGTTTGACCCCACAAGGTCGTGAAGAAGAACATAGAAAACGTTATGTAGCCCAAGTGAAATTCGTCAGTAAAAAAGCGATCGAAGTTGTTGACAGTATCCTGACAAATTCATCGACCCCGCCAATTATCATTTTACAGAGCGACCACGGTATCCGCTCGGACATACACAAGCATCCTGGCAACTCCACCGACGACGATTACAAACAAGCCTTTGCCATATTGAATGCCTACTATCTGCCTGGCTCTGACTACTCGATGCTATATGAGTCGATAACCCCCGTAAACACGTTCAGGATGGTATTCAACCGGTATTTTGGCACTAATTACGAACTCCTCGAAGATCAGTCTTACGTTGCAGGCAAACCTGTCCAATTCTAAGCTCACGGATCATGCAAACCGTATATGCACTTAAAAAAGTCTCCTGAAAGCAGTCCGAAGCATCGGCATCGTTGCCTAACAGACGATAAGCCGTCCGCCAAACCCGCGAACCATATTCCTCAACAATCGATTGCCAATCTTCCACGCTGCCAATGCCCCTTTCCGCCTTCAGACGTCACTATTATAGTCGTCTCCCCAGCCAATTTTATTACAAAAAACGACAAATACCATCAATTCACCCCCAAAAAACCGCCCGAAAACCAAAAAAACACCCAAAAATCCAATTATCGGACCTCAAGGACGCAAATTAAAGGTACCCGGTACATTTAACTCTCAATGACAGCAAACCAACTGTATCGACGGCGCTTGCACGCCTGACACCCGCGACTTATAATATGAGTTTGTGATGATTTCATAAACCAGCTTTTTGCTGGAGGATAAAAAAGGATTCGAATGTTAACGTTACGTTGTACAAAAAAACTGTTAGATAAAATGGGCAAGCCTCCGGTTATTCAGGCTGAAGCTGGAGTTGATGATTGGTATGTAAATCTATTTCGGATGGGGCGGAAGCAGTGCATTATTTTTACTCATGCTGCAAGCCTTTATAGTTTTGTTGTAGCTGGTGTGCGAAAGCCCGATCTGATGAATATCAAGCAGATTTTTATTCTTGAACTTGAATTTCAGCTAAAGCGTGACGGGTTCCCTCATGAATGCAATATTAATTTGCTCGAAAAGTTTTGGGATATCCAGATAGGCAAAACTGTCAGCCGAAGCACGCTCGGGTCAATGAATGACATGGTTGGTTGTGCAAAATTTCTTGTTGATTATCAAGGCTTCGATGCTGAGACCGATATCGCCAGGATTAACCACAGCATAAACACAACACCGTTTAAAGCGATAGGCTATAAATTTCCAATAGAATATTTCTCAGAATTATATAAACTCCCATATTCCTCAAAATTCGATGATATATAACATAGTCCGTAGGATGGGTAACTTGTTACCCATGCGGTTCTGTAAGGCCATCCGTGCAGCATGGGTAACGAATCCTATCTGCCTATAAGGCAGTTGCTCATCCTACTGTGGATGAAAAACCTGTTTTGAAGTTTGATTTTTAGTTGTCAATGCGGTTTGTTACATAGGTTACGATATGGTACTAATGAAGGGAGCGAAAACATGAAGACCAAAAAATCATTCCGCCAGGTAATCTTGCTGATATGTATCGCAATACCAGCCCTGTGCGCCCCAGCCAAGCCCCAGAACAATGAGCCCAAAACCTCCAAAAACGATGAGCGGCTCGCCCGAACCCTCGAAAAGTATCCCAAAGCCGACCTCAACAAAGACGGCGTTCTGACAATGGACGAGGTCCGCCGCTACCGCGCAAAGAACCAGCCCAGCCGCACCCAACCAGACAACCAGGCCAAAAACCGCACCCAGGCCGACAATCAGGCCAAAACCCGCACCGCCCGTCCGAAAAAGCCCGACTCGACCTACGCCGACGTCTCCTACGGGCCGTCCGAGGCCAACAAACTCGATTTCTGGCGGGCAAGATCCGAAAAACCCGCCCCGCTATTCGTCTTCATCCACGGCGGCGGCTTCCGCGGCGGCAGCAAGAGCGGTTTCACCCCCGAGCTGCTTATAGCCTGCCTCGACGCTGGATTCGCCTGCGCCTCGATAGACTACCGCCTCTCCGGCGAAGCGATCTACCCGGCACAGATGCACGACTCGGCGCGAGCGATCCAGTTCCTCCGCTCAAAGGCCCGCCAGTGGAACATCGACCCCAAACGCGTAGCAGCAGGCGGCGGATCGGCTGGCTCGGGCATCTCGCAGTGGCTCGGCTTTCATGACGACATGGCCGACCCCAAAAGCAAAGACCCAATCGCCCGCCAGTCGACAAGGCTGACCGCTGTCCTGGCACTGAACATGCAGTCGACCTACGACCCAAGGCAGATAAAGAGAATCGTCCCCGGAAACGCCTACGACAATTCCGCCCTCAAGCAGTTGTTCGGACTGCCCGACGACTGGAACTGGGACACGGCAAAAATAGACGCAGCCCTCGACGCCGGCCTCAAAGACGTCTCACCCATCACACACCTGACAAAAGACGACCCACCAGTATTCGCCTTCCACAACGCTGCAGCCGAAACACCCGGAAACATACACCACCCAAACTTCGGAAGACACCTGAAAAAAGAAATGGACAAACTAAAAATAGAATGCACCCACAAACTAAACACAGACTACAACCCCCAAACAGAGCAATACAAAGCACAAGCAGCATTCCTAAAAAAACACCTAAAAACCAAATAAAAAACAACCAACGCCACGCCTGCGTGAAGGCAGACATGTTAACCCAAATGTAGGGCGAGATTCTTCGCACCACTAAAATTCCCCACCTGTGCGGTCGAGGGCCTTGTTGAAGCTGACGTTTGGCCGATAGTCGGGATGATCGCTGTACTTGGCGTTCAATCGCCCCCAATAGGACCGGTGGAACTGGCAGTTGATGTCTATCCAGTTATTTACCTTGAGCAATTCAGCCTCACTCAGCCGTATATCAGGATGCGACTCAGCCAACTCCTCGGCATAAGCCTGCAAGCCGGGATCCTTTATCCTGATCCTGCCGCGATTGAGCATCGCCGCCAAGGGACTTGTCCACGCACCAACCGAATACGGCGGCAAATACTCCACACCCGCTGAGCCGACATCCTCGTTACGCGGCCCGCGATTGCCAAGCAACTGCTTTTCACCCCTGGTCAGCTCGACCAGATTATTATAGGAAACGCTATACACCCCCTCATGATCCCCCGCCAGATCAAGGCCGCCCTCGGGCGCCGCGCCGCTGTGGCACCCAACGCAATGCCGGTCCCAGATCGGCTGAACCTGCCGCGCATAGTCAAACAGCTTCCTCGCAGACGTCTCATTCGGCTGGGCCGCCGGCACCGAGGGAGCCCGCTCCAATGCCGTCAGCCGCCGCTGGGCCGAAGCCTTCGGCGTAGTATCAGGCGTCTCGTGACATCCGATACAACTCCGTTCCTCGCCCGGCATATAATGCACATACGTCCGCTCCGTCTGCACCGCCAGGCAGTTCTCATCCAGCGCCTGAAAGTAAATATTCCGCAACGCAGGCACATAAAAATGAGCCGACCCGTCCGCCTCAACCGGAACAACCCCGTACTGCACCTTCAATCCCAACAGATCGTCGCCCATTGCCGTATGCGCCATGCCGTCCCGGTCGTCGGCAAAGTACGCCTTCCTCGCCGACCATGGCCGCGGAACCTCCTCCAATACCCGAAGATATTTAACCGCCCCGCGCTCAACGCCCTCCATCCCCTGATAAACATCCGCCACCACACAAAGCGCAAGACCCTCCTCAGCCAACTCGGCATTCTTAGCCGAAGCGATAACCGGCGGCCTCTCCCGCGATCGAACTGGATAAGGATGCCAACACGAAATCGCCTCATCCTCATAAAGCAGCGTCTCGTCGCCATGCCCATCGAGCAGGACCAGGTCATAAGCCTTCGCATCGTCCCACGCCGCGCCCTTCGGCTTCCTCGAAGCGATAAATAACTCCTCGCTGATCGGATAAGGGTCCTTAAAGAGCCGCCCCGGCTTGCCGGTCGTATCGTGTTTCCAGTTACCATCTTCATCGCGAAAATGAAAACCCGTATGCGCAAACGCCCGAATATCGTCCGTAACAAAATACATCGTATCGACAGACCGAAGCTCCTTCGACGTATCGACCTCGATCACAGCGCCCATCGCATTATTCGGGCAGCAGTGCGAAGCGCCAAGCATTACGATCTTGCCCTGAGCACCCGGGATCGGCCGGGCATAGATCATCGTCTCGGGAAAGCTGATCGTATTGCCATAAATCTCCGCCGTAGCCGTCCCATCCGGATTCATCGCCCAAAGGCTCTTAACATTCCCAGCCGCCTTATCGACGTATTCCCACCTGTGATAAAGGATCCGCCCATCAGGCAGGATCGCCGGGCTTGCCTCACTGACCGGGCTGTTCGACAGTATCCGCATATTCCCACCATCGGCATCCATGCGGTAAAGGTTCTTCGTCGTGTAAACGTCCTTAGCATCGCACAATATACCGTACTGACACCTCGTCGTCGCAAACACGATCCCCCCGTCGGGCAGATAACACGGATGAAGATCGTCGGTCCCGTGATGATAATAGCTATTGCCGTAAAGGCCCTCCAGTTCTTCCTCATCGTCCTGCGGAAACGTAAGCTGCCTGAGCCCCTTGCCGTTGGCGCCGATCTCATAAATCCGATACCCCTGGCGATCACCTGCCTTGAAGTCAAACAGGATCTTCCCGCCGTCAAACGACACATCGAACCGGTTAAACACCCCCTCGCCCAACTCCCGCGCCAATTCGCGAACCTTTCCCGTCTCCAGGTCAAGAATGCAAAGCCCGCCGCCGGGCGTCCATTTGCTGTTGACATATTCGGTATAAACATGGTTCGCATTGAGCGTATACCGCCGAATAAACGCAAGCTGACGAACCCCCTCATCCAGCAGAACCTTAGCAGCCTCAGCATTAAAAACATGCGGCGACTGTCCCGCAGCCGGCGGCTTGACCAGGGCCTCTCTTTTCGTCTTGGTCGCCTTACCCATGTAAACCTCTCTACTCGGCATCTCAAAGGCATGATCCATCACCAAAAACTCAACACTCCCATTCACCCCAGCCGAACTATCGATGCCGACATGAGCACTGAATTGAGTATATTTACCGCCAAGCTTAAAATGCAGCATCGAAGGCCCATGCGCCCAAAAACCAGTCGAAAACTCCCGCCCGCCGATCGAAAGCACCTGCCCCTTATGATTCTCACCAACCTTAAGCCCACCCCAGCCAACCTCCACAATAGCGGGCTCGATAGTAGTAAGATCAACCACACCCCCATCGACGTCGACAAGCCGAGGCTCAGCCCAAATGGCATGGTCGCTGCTGTAACTATCCCCGCCATAAGTAACAACAAGATAAAGATCATCCGCCCCACGAACGTTAGCAGTAACCAAACGAGCCTCATCACCGCCAACAACCAACCCCGTCTCAACAGACTCAAACAAACAAGGACAATCCTCCCCAAAAACAACCGCAGGCGCAAACAAAACAATAAAAACCAAAAAAACACAACAAAACCGCAAACCCAGCACCAAAAACCCCCCATCATCGAATTGTAACCTGCAATCCAGCATTTCACTCTCTAATCGTCGATTTTATGCCGTAAGCGCAATACTAAACAAGCCGCACCACACCCCCAATTATAACCCCAAACCCCCAAAAACTCAACAGAAAACCTCACGACGTGCCCACAGCAAAACTGACGTCTAATCAGCCCCAAAGGGGCGAAAACAATACAGCCCAGGGCAAAGCCCTGGGAAACAACCCACCCCAAAAAACAAGCCCTGAAGGGGCGAAACAAGAAACCCACGCAGGCCGCGATTCTTCGCACCATTAAGACCCGCAAAGTGTTAACCCCAACCCAACACCCCTCACCGCAGCCGCCCCCGACCACCAGAACTCCGCCGAGGCACACGCCGCTGGGCCCGAACCAAACGAATACTATCCGCAGCAAATATACACTCACCGCCCTCAAGCGCACCAGCCACATAAACCCCAGCCGAACTCCGCCCGCCAACAGCCTCAATAACCGCAGCCCGATCAAAAACAACAAACACCCGCCCCCCATTACCACCGCCAATAACAATCTCCCGCTCAGCCGGAACGCCATCACCGCCATCAACATAAAGCCCAAACGAACCATCCAAAATGTCACC
>DAOVVQ010000302.1 GCA_030637065.1 Planctomycetota bacterium | reverse complement strand
CGCCTGTCCGCGGTGCAAGGCCGAAAATCAGTACGGCGATTCCTGCGATATATGCAGCGGAACGCATCAGCCGACCGAACTGATCAATCCGGTCTGTGCCAACTGCTCGACGGCCCCGGTGCGAAGAGAGAGTATGCACTATTTCTTCAAGCTCGACGATTACGGTGACAAACTCAGAAAACTTGCCCAGGCCGGACACGTGCAGGAGTCGGTGCTCAACAAGCTCGACGAATGGTTCAAGACCGGCCTGAAGGATTGGGATATTTCGCGGGACGGGCCTTATTTCGGTTTTAAGATCCCCGGCGAAGAGAACAAGTTTTTCTACGTCTGGCTCGACGCTCCGATCGGGTATATGGCCTCGTGCAAGAATTACTGCGACCGCGAGGGGCTCGATTTCGACACGGTCTGGAACAGCGACGAATACGAGCTTTATCACTTCATCGGCAAGGATATCATGTATTTTCACGCCCTGTTCTGGCCGGCGATGCTCATGAGCGCCAAATTCAAGGTCGCCAACAAGCTGTTTGTGCACGGCTTCCTGACGGTCAACGGCCAGAAGATGAGCAAGAGCAAGGGGACGTTCATCAAGGCGGAGACCTATCTAAAGCACCTCGACCCCGAGCATCTGCGGTACTATTATATGTGTAAGCTGACCAGCGGCATTGACGATATCGATCTGAATTTTGACGACTTTACCGCCAGGATCAATTCCGAACTGGTTGGCAAATTAGCCAATCTTGCCAGCCGATCGGGGCCGATGCTGACCAAAAAACTCGACGGTCGCCTGGGACGGCTCGACGATGAGGGCAGAGAGCTTGTCGCCAAACTCCAGCAGGCAAAAGAAGGGATTATCGCCGGCTTCGAGGGGCTCAATTACGCGGCAGTCATAAGAACGATCGCGTCGCTGGTCGATGAGTGCAACCGGTACGTAGACCAGCACCAGCCGTGGGTTACGATAAAGACCGACCCGGAAGGGACGCGAACGACCCTGACAGCGGCGATAAATGCCGTTAAGATACTGACGATCTACCTCAAGGCGGCCCTTCCGAAGTACGCCGCGAAGGTCGAGCAGTTCCTGGGTGTTGAACCCTTGACCTTTGCCGACGTCGATAGCGTGATGGAGGAAAGGCAGATAAACAAATTCGTACGATTAGCGGAACGAGTAGATAAGGATAAGGTTAAGGCAATGATCGAAGAGAGTATGGAAACGAACGCTAGCGCGGCAGCCGAAGAGGAAACCGGACTCGATGAGCCGATCGCACCGGAATGTACGATCGATGACTTTACAAAGGTCGATCTGCGGGTCGCCAGGATCGAAGTTGCCGAGGCCGTCGAAGGAGCTAACAAACTGCTTCATTTGGAACTTGACATCGGCGGGGTAAAGAAAAACGTCTTTGCCGGGATCGCCAAGGCATACAAGCCGGAAGACCTGGTCGGCAAAATTGTCGTCTGCGTAGCGAACTTAAAGCCCCGTAAGATGAAGTTCGGCCTTTCCGAGGGAATGATATTGGCGGCTGGGCCGGGTGGCAAGGAGATATTCATGCTCGGAGTCGACCAGGGAGCAAAACCGGGTCAGCGGGTGCATTAGTCGCAGGATGGGTAATCTGAAGGTATATGCAAGAAGACAGGGGTCCGCCGTTGGCGGATACTATTTTATGCTGGATTCCCGCCTTCGCGGGAATGACAAGTCGTAGGATGGGTAACTTGTTACCCATCTTGGCTTATAAGCTCAGTAGCGGCTGGGAAACCGAAATATGAAAAAAACGCTTGAAGAGATATCGAGAGAAGACGGGCGATACGATGCCAAGGGTCTCAAGTTCGTATTCGAGGGTCTCGGCGGCACTATCCAGAAGATGCGCGAAGAGGAAGACTTTGAGCCGGGACCGCGTCATATCGGCGGCGCCGAGCTTGCAAGGGGACTTGCGGACCTGGCGACCGAGCGATGGGGCCGGCTGGCGAGGATGGTCCTGGGTAACTGGAACATCACGACCACGCGCGACCTCGGCGAGATCGTCTACCTCATGATCCGGCACCAGTGGATGACGGCTCAGGAGACCGATACCATTGAGGATTTTGACGACGTTTTCGACTTCGAGCAGGTATTCGAGAAAGATTTTACATTCGAGATCCGCTAACAACTTACTGAAATTCATGTCCGTCATTCGTCGAGGCAGGCTATGATCGAGAATATTACAAAGGTGTTGAAGAAGTACTGGGGTTATGAGGACTTTCTGCCCCTGCAAAAGGAGGCGATGGCCTGCGCCGGCAGTGGGCGTGACTCGATCGTGGTTCTTCCCACCGGCGGCGGCAAGTCTCTCTGCTTTCAGGCCCCCGCCGTTGCCATGCCGGGCTTAGCTGTGGTGGTTTCGCCGCTGATCAGCCTGATGAAGGATCAGATAGACGCCCTCACCGAATGCGGCGTCTCCGCCGGTCGACTCGACAGCACGGTGAGCGATCAACAGCGGGATAGTGTTTTCGAGCGGATTCATAACAAGACGCTCAAGCTGCTTTACGTCGCTCCCGAGCGGATCATGTCCGGCGGTTTCGTTGACTTTCTGAGGAAGATCGAGCTGTCGATGATCGCTATTGACGAGGCCCACTGCGTGAGCATGTGGGGGCACGATTTCCGCCCGGAGTATCGACAGTTGGGTCTGCTGAAGGAGGCCCTTGGCGGCGTTGCCATACACGCCTATACCGCCACAGCCACCGACCAGGTCCGGGCCGATATCGCCGTCCAGTTGAAGCTAAGGGACCCGGAGATACTCGTCGGTTCCTTCGACCGCCCGAATCTGGTCTATAAGGTCCGTCGCCGCGGGACTATCGTAAAACAGGTTTGCCAGGTCCTTGACCGCTATAGGGGCGAATCGGGGATTATTTATTGCATCAGGCGCAAAGACGTCGACGGGATGTGCGTCAAGCTGAAAGCAAAGGGCTATAGGGTCGCACCGTACCACGCTGGGCTGGACCCGGAGCGGCGCAAAAAGAATCAGGAATCGTTCATCACCGAAAAGGTCGATACCATTGTCGCCACCGTCGCCTTTGGGATGGGCATCGACAAGTCCAATGTCCGGTACGTCATTCACGCCGGAATGCCGAAATCTCTGGAGCATTATCAGCAGGAAAGCGGACGGGCCGGCAGAGACGGGCTCGAGGCCGAATGCTGTCTGTTTCATTCCGGCGGCGACTACGGGACATGGAAAAGCATACTGCAAAATTCCGAGGCCGCCGGCATAGAGGTCTCGATGGCAAAGCTCAACGGCATCTACAGTTACTGCACCGCGCTGACCTGCCGGCACAGGATGCTCGTTAGCTATTTCGGTCAGGAGCTGGAAGGCGACGGCTGCGGGGCCTGCGATGTGTGCCTTGGCGAGCTGGACTGCATAGAAGATTCGCTGGTGACGTCGCAAAAGATACTCTCCTGCATTGTCCGGCTGGAATGTCGGTTCGGCGGAGACTATACGGCGGCGGTACTGACCGGCTCGAAAGACGCCCGGATCCTGCAAAATGGCCACGACAATCTGAGCACTTACGGACTGCTGTCGGACTTTACGAAACGCATCGTTCGCGACTGGACCGAGCAGCTCATCGGGCAGGGATACGCCGAAAAGACAGGCGAATACAGCGTCCTGAACGTAACTGAAAAGGGAAGGCTGGTCCTGAAAGGGCTCGAAACACCGAAACTCGGCAAGCCCGCAAAGAAACGCGACACCAGACACCCGCGGGCCTCGAAGGCTGAAAAGCAGTCGTGGGAAGGGGTCGACAGGGAACTGTTCGAGGAATTGCGTCAATCGCGACGGGTAATTGCCGATACGAAAAAGGTTCCGGCCTTCGTGGTCTTCGGCGACGCAGCCCTGCGGGACATGGCCCGAAAGAGACCGTCGACGTCCGCCGGTTTTCTGCACGTAAGCGGCGTAGGCGAACAGAAGAACAAGCAGTACGGCCCGCAGTTCCTGACAGCGATCAAGGAATACTGCCAGAAGCACTCAGTCGAAATGGATGTCCTGTAATAAGGACAGCCTGTCGGTTCGCTGCTTAAACAGGCCCTTCCGCTGCGGTCGGGGTGACAATGGGGGGCTTGGTTGATTAATCGGTCAGGTCAGGAACTGTACTATTATATCCTTGTAGAATTGCTTTGCCCGCTCGAGGTCTTTTATTTCTATGTACTCGTCGGGCTTGTGGCATGTTTGTGGTTTTCCCGGGCCGAAGATTATGACTGGGGCGTTTAGCTTGCCGAAGAACGGTCCGTCGGAGGTGAAGCTGACGGCAATCGTCTTATCTATGCCGATGCCCTCGCGGACTTTTTTGCCAAACGGGTCCTCCGGGTCCGTCATCAGGGCATCGACACTTCGGATAATCTCCACCGCCGCCTGGAACTGCGGGTCCTTCGCCTT
>DAOVVQ010000146.1 GCA_030637065.1 Planctomycetota bacterium | reverse complement strand
GTTACGCGGGCGGGACGGTCCCACACTAAAAGTGTGGGCTATATATAGAGGGATCGCTGCGCGATGGTTTTTTATTAGGATGACCATTGGCCTTGCCTTAACGGTAATTGTGTTTTAAGTTGTTTGATGTATATGATACAGGAGGCGGTGTTTTGTGTCAAGGGAAAAGTTTGGGATTCTTGCATTTTTTTTTGCTTTTTAACAGCAACCCGCCGGACACGTCCGGGGGTTAAATGTTACTGTTTTCTATTGTTGAGGAGGTGTTGCGGGTGTTTTTATTTCTTTTATTAGGCCGGTTATGCAGGCGTCTTGGTTGAAGGTTTGTACATTTGCGTGGTGTAGTTGTGTTTGGGTTGCTGATTTTGCCATTGCTTTGTTTATGTCTGCGGTTCCTGTTGGGCCCATTATTTTTGGTGCTATGTAGACTCGGACGGCGTCTGCGTGGTTGCCTTTTAGGAATGCGGTTATTACTTCCGGGCCGCCTTCTACGAGTAATTGCTGTATGCCCCTTCTGCCTAATTCTGTTAAGAGCGAGTCGATGTCGCATTTTCCTTCGTTTTGGGCTGAGATGAAGACTTCGACGCCTTTTTTTCTGATCCGCTCGATCTTTTCCTGTTTGGTTTGCATTACGCCGGCTGTGCATACGATCATTGACGGTGAGCGTTTTGTGCTGATTATTCTGGATTTTAGGGGGATTCTCAGGTTGCTGTCCAGGACGATCCGCAGGGGGTGCTTTCCTCGGCTGGGGCGGGGGGTTAGGAATGGGTCGTCGGCGATGACGGTGCCAGCTCCGACCAGTATCGCGCCTACGCTTCGCCGCAGCTTGTGGACGTCTTTTCTGCTGAGTTCGTTGGATATCCACCGGTCGCCGCCGGAGCCGGAGGCCGCGGCCAGTTTTCCGTCGATGCTTTGGGCCCATTTCAGTGTTACCCAGGGTCGTCTGGTCCGGACGAACTTGAAGAATGGGGCATTGAGGACCTCGGCGTCCTGTTTGCACAAGCCGACGACGACCTCGATCCCGGCGGCTCTTAGCCGTTCGATGCCTTTTCCGTTTGCGTGGTCGGCTGGGTCTGGCGTAGCGATGATTACCTTAGCGGGATTGGCCGCGATGATCGCATCGCAGCAGGGTCCGGTTTTGCCTTCGTGGCAGCAGGGCTCAAGCGTGACGTACATCGTCGCCCGGGCCAGAGTCGCACCAATGCCCCTGCAATCCTCGATCGCGTTAATCTCGGCGTGCGGACCGCCAAATTCTTTGTGCCAACCCTTGCCGATGACCTGATCGACCTTAACGACGACGCAACCGACGGCTGGGTTGGGCTCGACGAAGCCGACTCCGCGGCGGGCCAGCTTCAGGGCCAATTGCATATATTTTTCTTCCTGTGTCATAATCTATCTTCCCAAATCCTACATTTTGAAATGATTTCCGAATTGCCTTCTATCAGGAATCTTATAAATTCATCTTGTGTCAGCGTAAAGTCTTTAATTTTTTTTAAGCCTTGCGATTGAATAGGTGAAAGGATTGAAAATTCGACGATACCGGGGATTCGCTCTTGATCGCCCATCGCTGGTTGCGCACTTGTTGCACTGAGAATTGAGACACAATACTTTATTTCATTAATTGCGTCTTCCCATTTGTGATATGCTTTCGGCGTGTCGTAAAGAGTGCATCCGCGATGAAAGGCGAAACGAGAACCCTGTGTCCAGACCTTCTTAGTTTCCTTTTCTTCTTTCATTTTGCCCGTCTTTTCATCCAGTGTCTTACGGCCTGTTCTTTCGACACGATCTGTTTTTGCAATGTCCAGACAGTCATTGAAAAAAGAGGGGACATACATGAACCAATCGTCATGATCAGTTATACTGCGTTCCGGTTCTTTTAAGGCTTTGGTCAGTCTTTTCTCTTTCAGCGGATATCTTCCCGTTTTTGCCGACAACTTTTGGGTGATAAGCTTCTTGACAAGTTTTAATGAGTCTTCTTTTGACTTCATTTTCCTAAAACCACCTTTTCAAGAGTTTTCTTTGCTTTTCGTGCATTCTTCCGTGCATTTTCTAACAGAATCTCAGACTCATTCAATTCAGACAAGAGAACAGGGATAGCTGTTCCTTGTAAGTGAGTGCTGATATCCAATAAAATCTGTTTCTGGTTGCCATCATAAAGAATCGAGTCATCACCATTTATAAGCCGTATTACATGCTTGCACAGCTTTCGATGGTCTCCAGCAGGGCAGGAGCAAAAAGCTGATATTCCATCTTCCTCAAGGTAAAACCTGACTGTATATGGATTGCCAGAAGAGCTTTTGGCTAATATCTCAATGTGGTTGTTGGCACTCATTCATTGCCCTTTTGTTTTAGCTGGGGCTCACGTTCGAGAAGTTGGATGAATTGCTCTTCATTAATAACTTCTATGCCCAGCTCTTGAGCTTTTTTAAATTTGCTTCCGGGCTTTTCACCGATAACCAATAGAGAAGTCTTCTTGCTGACGGCAGATGCCACTTTTCCGCCATGATCTTCTATCATCTGTTGAACCTGCTGCCTCTTAAGATTTTGGAACTTTCCCGTTACAACAATAATCTTACCTGTAAGCACATTGCTTATTACCGTTGTGCTCTGGCTTTGAGGGTTAACTCCCAACTCAAGCATTTCTTTGATAATATTCTTATTGTTTTTGTCCTTAAAATACTCGTAGACATTTTTTGCAATCACAGGCCCGAGCTGGCTTATTTTACTGATATTGGCTTTTTCCGCAGTCATAATCGCGTCAATTGAGCCGAATTCGTCAGCGAGAATCTGTGCAGTTTGTCCACCCATGTTGCGAATGCCCAGCCCTGTGATCAATCGCCAAAGTGGCTGTGTCTTGCTTTTTTCTATGCTCGCAATAACATTTTCTGCGCTTTTCGTACCCATCCGCTCAAGCTGAGACAGCTTGTAAATATCAAGTCTATAGAAGTCTGCAAAATTCTTGACCAATTCCTTTTCAACCAGTTGTTCGATAAGGGCTGGGCCTAATGTGTCGATATCCATCTGGCCCTTGCCGACAAAGTGTTCCAGCCGTTGTTTCAGTGTAGCAATGCAGTTTAGGTTGTCACATCGAATAGAGACGCCATCTTCATCTTTTTTAACTTCATGTTCGCATTCAGGGCACTTCAAAGGAATTGGGAAGCTTTCATGCACCAGAAATGTTCGCTTTTTTATCTGCACCCTGATTACCTGTGGTATGATCTCGCCGGCCTTTTCGATGAGTACCGTGTCGCTGCGTCGCACGTCGAGCTTTGCCAGCATATCGAAGTTGTGCAGGCTTGCCCTTTTTACTGTGGTTCCTGCTAACTGGACTGGTGTTAGGTTTGCTACTGGTGTGAGGGTTCCTGTTTTTCCGACCTGGACTTCGATGGATCCTACTGTTGTCTCGGCCTGTTCTGCGGGGAACTTGTAGGAGATGCACCATTTCGGCGCCCTGCCGGTGGCGCCGAGGATATTTTGCCGGTCGAAGCGATTGACCTTTACGACCATTCCGTCGATCTGATAATCGAGGCTTTCCTTTTTTTCATCCCAGCCGCGACAGATTTTGATGACCTCGTCGATGTTTTTGGCTTTTTTGGTGTGCGGATTTACCGGCAGGCCCAGATTTTTGAGTTTTTCCAGCGTTGCGTAATGGTCGTCGGCAAAGCCATCGGTGACCTGGCCGGTGGCGTAGGCGAAGAATGACAGCCTTCGCCCGGCAGTGGTTCTGGCATCGAGGAGCTTGAGTGAGCCGGCTGCGGCGTTTCTTGGATTGGCGAACTCCGCTTCACCGGCCTCGATTCGCAGGCGGTTTAGTTCATGGAAGGCCTTTTTTGGCATGTAGACCTCGCCGCGGGCCTCTAAAACCGGCGGGGCGTTATCGCCACCCAAGAGGGTTAGCGGCACAGCCTTTATCGTTCGCACATTCGCGGTGGCATCGTCGCCGGTCTGGCCGTCGCCGCGTGTGGCAGCGGTTACCAGCACGCCGTCTTCATAGCGAAGGTTTATCGCCAGGCCGTCGATCTTGAGCTCCACCACATATTCATAATCGCTATCGCCGAGGCCCTTGGCTACTCGCTGGTCGAAGGCTCGCAGCTCGTCTGCGTTGTAGGTGTTATCGATGCTGAGCATACTGACGGCGTGGCGAATATTCGCAAAACCCTCGGCTGGCTTGCCGGCGACGCGCTGGGTGGGCGAATCAGGAGTGGTCAGATCGGGATGCTGCGTTTCCAGGGCCTTGAGCTCGGCAAAGAGCTTGTCGTACTGCTGATCGCGAATCAGGGGCTGATCCTGCCCGTAGTACAGGTCGTCATGCCTGCGGATTTCGCTGCGCAGACGCTCGATTTGCTTGTTGATTTCCGCCATATACGCCAAATTTATGCGTTCGGGCGCGATTTTGCAAGCTCAATCCTCGCGGGTATTGCGTTTGGGCCGATAAAAACGGCCTATCTGCATCAGGGGAAACATTATTATTTCATGGGTGAAAACTCTATTATTTTGGGCAAATAATCGGTTGTCAAGCGGGGCATTCGTACAGGCCGCGTGGTTAGGGCATACAATTTGAAATTCGGCTGAGAAGCTGGATGCCAGGCGTGTCGGGGTTGGCCTGATGGGGCGATTACGGCGTTGACTCATTTTGCCGGCGGATGGTATACTCAGTTGACAAATCTCCTTCCCGGAAATGCGACATGTGTTTTTGGGCCCTGCCCTCCCTCCCAGGGGGGCAGGATTTTTTTTATCCTGTACAAATCATCGAAGTCATGTAAGCGAATCTGCGGATTTCTCACAGATAAATAAATTTTAGCTAAATGCCAGAAGGCAGGAATCCGCCCTCCACCTTCGCCAAGGCTACGGCGAGACAGGTTGGCGGATGCTATTTTATGCTGGATTCCCGCTTTCCCGGCTGCGACGCGCTCCGCCGCGGCGAGCGCGGGAATGACAAGGGGGTGGCAGCGTGTTTGGCGAAGCCAAACCGATGGTGGGTGCTGCAGTGTATTCGCCCATCGTTTTGCTGCGCAAACACGCTGCCACCCTTCTATATTACTCCTGCTGAATGCCATGGCGCAAAAGGCGATTGACTTTCCCCCTCGTTGGGCGTACGATGGCGGTTGTTATGATCAAGTGCGATGTGTGTGTAATTGGCGGGGGCGCTGCGGGGCTGATGGCGGGGATATTTGCCGCGAAGGCCGGCGTTCGGACTATGATAATCGAGGCTAATCCTACCGCGGGGCGAAAGCTGCTTCGCACGGGCAGGGGGCGGTGCAATCTGACTCATACCGGGTCCATTGACGATTTTGTCAGGGCGTACGGTCCGTTCGGAAGGTTCGTTCAGCACAGCCTTTACGAGTTTTCGCCGGACGATGTGAGGGGTTTTTTCGCCGAAAAGGGCCTTCGGACCAAGGTTGAGAAGAATGGGTGCGTGTTCCCGATAACCGATCGGGCTGCGGATGTTAAGCGGATACTGGTCGATACGGGCCGTCGGCTTGGGATCGAGTTTGTTTACGGCCGGCGGATCGAGGCGGTTGAAAAGTGCACCGGCGGATTCTTCGTTAAGGGCTCCGGCGATTTGGTCTGTGGTAAGACGGTGATTATCGCGACCGGGGGGGTGAGCTGGTCATTTACCGGGTCGACGGGCGATGGCTTGCGGTTTGCTGCTGATTTTGGCCATGAGATCGTCGAGCCGAGGTCGGCGCTTGCCCCGCTGGTGACGGCTGAGGCCTGGCCGGGAGAGCTTGAGGGGCTCGGTTTGGAGAGGGTTTGCATCATCACTGAGCTGGGCGACAAAAAGCTGTCGGTTACTGGTCCGATGATGTTTACAGGTGACGGGATCGGCGGGCCAGCGGTGTTTGACCTGAGCAGGCTGATCACCGATGTCCTTGCCGAAGGCGCCGAGCCGATCGAGGCCTGGATCGATTTGCTGCCCGATGTCAGTCATCAGGAGTTGGACGAGCTTGTCGTTGCGCGATGCTCGGCGGCTCCGAAGAAGGAGCTGGCTGGGGCGATAGCTGCGATATTGCCGCGGGCGATGGTGCTGAAGTTGTGCCACTGGCTGTGCGGCTCGCGGATCGTTCAGGCCGGACAACTGCCCAAGGCGAAACGCGTTGAGCTGGTAAATATGATCAAGGGCCTGGCGGTAACGGTCAAAGCCGTTCGACCGATCGCTGAGGCGACCATAACGCGGGGGGGCGTCGATACGGGCACTATCTAGTCCATCACAATGCAGTCGATGCTGTGCGAGGGGCTGTTTTTCGCTGGGGAGGTCATCGATGCCGACGGGCCGTGCGGGGGATATAATCTGCAGATAGCATGGTCGACGGGGGCTTTGGCTGGGGTTAGTGCGACGAAAGCGATTGCCGGCGGCCAATAATGTCTGAAAATCAAAGATTAAAGATTAAAATGCAAATCAAAAAGACGCCTGTATAGTGTCCTCTCCTTGTGGGCCACCCCACGCGGCTTCGCAGGGCCGTCCGTTCAGCATGGGTAACAAGTTACCCATCCTACGCGCTGCCGCTGAACACCTTTAGTTTCCTGGCGAAACCATCCACCTCATTTCATTCGGTGGCTGCCACCCATTGATTTCTGTAAGCCTGTGTCAGGCTGGGCAACCAACCCTCATCGCCTATCTTTCGTTGTATGTTTCTCCTGGCCAGTTGTCTGTTCTGAATGGCGAGGCTGGGAGTTTTTCTTTGTTGAAGAGGTTTGGTTCGGCTGCGTTGGTCCATCCGAATCGGACTGAGATGGGCTTTTTTACATCTTTGCTCGATACTACTATAGTATCGCCGTCGATGGTTGCTTTGGCCTCTACGAACTGTTTGTCTTTGCCTGCTATTGTAAAGTCCGTCAGTGCTCCGTCCTTTGCGAGAAGTCCGCCGCCGATGTGGTCGAAGTGTAGTCTTATCTTGTTGCCTTCGACTTCCATCTTGTCGTATATGGGCCCCGAATAGACGATGTTCTTTTTGCCGTAATTCTTTGCGAGCGCCCAGAGCGAGAGCCTCTTGCCGACATCTTGTTTATTCGCGGGGTGGATATTCTCAGGATTGCCGATGTCCATAGTTACAGCCATTCCCGTGTTTTTTACCGTCTTCATCGTCAGCATCTGCGATTCGCGTATCTCCGGATTCTGGCCGTTGAAGGGGGCGATCTGTACGAAGTAGAATGGGAAATCGCCTCTGTTCCAGTCTTGGCGCCAATTTGCGATCATTGCGGGGAAGAGCTTTCGGTATTGATAGGCGCGGGCGGCATTTGCCTCGCCCTGGTACCAGATCGCACCCTTGATGGAGTAAGGGATAAGCGGTGCGATCATGGCGTTATATAGGCTGGAAGGGCTCTTTTGGTTTCGTTCTGTGGGCTGCTGCGGTTTTCTTGGTGCTTTTTTGCCGGCCTCACGGGCCTTTTTGGCCTGCTGGGGCCAGCGTTCAAGGGCGGTTTCGTACTGCTCCAGGGCCTGCGGCAGGTTCCTGACCATTTGTTCTTGTCGCTCGAGTATCGGGGCAAAATCCGTATCCGATTCGAGGATCTCTTGTCGCGTCCACGCCTCAGCCGGTGTTCCGCCCCAGCTTGTGTGTATAAGCCCGATCGGAATATCAAGCTCGGTGTGAAGTTCCTTGCCGAAATAGTAACCGACCGCGCTGAAATCCGGGGTCGTTTCGGGCGAGCATTTTGACCATTCACCTTCACAGTCGGTTTGGGGCTCTTTGGCGAAAGCCATCTTGACGGTAAAAAGGCGGATGTCGGGATAGTTTGCGGAGGCAGCCGCTTCGGTGCCGCCGTCTGAATTTCTAAGTAGCCAGTGCATATTCGACTGGCCCGAACAGATCCAGACTTCGCCGATTAGCACATCTTCGAGTGTGATGGTATTATTGGCCTTAATGGTGATCGTATGGCCTTTGGAGGCCTTGGGCGTCGAGAGCTTGACCGACCATTTGCCGTCGCTGTCGGCTTTGGTGGAAGTGCCGAACCACTGCCAGCTACCCTTGACGCTGACCTTTTCGCCCGGTTCGGCCCAGCCCCAGATCGGGGCTTTGGTCTTCTGCTGGAGCAGCATATTATCGCCGATTATGGCGGGCAGTTTTACATCCGCAAACACCGGCAGGACGTTGAGTACAATAATTAAGCAAACAGCAGCCAGTAAACCTTTTCGTGTCTTCATAGAGCGAACCCTCAAATTAAGTTAATATTTTGTTAAGCCAGCCAGGCTGACTTATCCTTTTTTCTCTTTTGCGTGCAGCTTTTCTTGGGTTACGCAATAAGGTTAAAATATTTGTAACATTTTAGACAAACGAAAGAAAGCAGGAATCCACCTGGTATTGTATATATACAGACAGTGTAGAAGCGTATACTATTTCATGCTGGATTCCCGCCTTCGCGGGAATGACAAGATACATGCAGCACTTGGCTAAAGTGTAACTTTTTTTCGAGTAGTTCGGGCATCTGATTTTATTTCCCCTCAAGGGCCGTTTCCAGCGGTGTGTATTCCAGGTTAAGACTCGTTGCAACATTTTGATAGACGCACTTGCCAAGGTAGAGATTGACGCCCTTTGCAATTGCCCCTGAGATATGGCAGGCCTGTTCGAGGCCATTTTGGGCGATTAGCAGGCCGTAGCGAAGCGTTACGCTCGTTAGCGCGATGGTCGACGACAGGGCGACGGCGCCAGGCATGTTTGCAACGCAGTAGTGAACGATCCCGTCGATGACAAAGATCGGGTCATCGTGAGTGGTAGGGCGGCTCGTCTCGATGCATCCGCCCTGATCGACGGCGACATCGACTATCACAGCCCCTTTTTTCATGATCTTGAGGTGTTCTTTTTTTACGAGCATCGGAGCCTTGCCTCCGTGAACGAGGACGGCTCCGATAATGACGTCGGATTCGGCGAGTGCTTCTTCGATGTTGGCGTCGTTGCTGTAAAGCGTGTTGATCGCCGTTCCGAAGATGTCGTCGAGGTATGAAAGGCGGCTGGCGTTGATATCCAGTACGGTAACGTCGGCCCCGATGCCGACGGCGATCTTGCAGGCGTTGGCGCCGACTACGCCGCCGCCGAGGATGGCGATCTTGCCGCGTCTTACACCGGGAACGCCGCCAAGGAGGATGCCCCTGCCGCCGAATGTCTTTTCGAGGTATTTCGCCCCTTCCTGAACGGATAAGCGTCCGGCGATCTCACTCATCGGCGTAAGGCATGGCAGCGAGCCGTCCTTGGTTTCGATGGTCTCGTAGGCGACGGCCTTGATTTTTTTATCCATCAGGGCGTCGGTGAGGTTCTTCGAGGCGGCAAGGTGGAGATAGGTGTAGAGTATCTGGCCTTCGTGAAAGAGGCCATATTCCTCTTCGAGGGGCTCTTTTACCTTGACGATCATGTCGCTGCGGTCGAATATCTCGCGCTTATCGTCAACAATTGTCGCCCCAGTTCCGCGGTACTCGTCGTCTTCAAAGCCGGCATTGTCACCAGCGGCGGTCTCGACAAGGACCTGGTGGCCGCGGGTGACATAGGCTTTGACGCACGAAGGGGTGAGGCCAACGCGGTATTCGTGGGGTTTGATCTCTTTTACGGTTCCAATCTTCATCGCTGAGGCCCTTTATTTAGCGTTAGCACGAAGCCCCGACAAAACCGGCTGTCGGATTCGTGGAAAATTATAGCTGGCATAGGCCTGTCGGGCAAGAATAAAGGCCTGCCAGGGAAAACCAAACCGGTGGTGGGCGCCGATGTGCATACGCCCATCGGTTTGCTGCGCAAACGCGCTGCC
>DAOVVQ010000040.1 GCA_030637065.1 Planctomycetota bacterium | reverse complement strand
GCGAATATAGATGAGTTGATGGACCCGCCCGGTGTTGGTGCAGACCGCAGTCGATGGGGTTTGGTTACTCGTCTTGAGAATCTGTCTAAGGTGTTTCCCGGTTGCGGTCTGGAGCTTTACGAGAAGGGTGACATATCGCATTTCAGGCTTGACACGGACGAGGTGGAGATCGGATCTTCCGGGATGCCGGCTGGTATTGGTGTTCTCAAGGAGGTTCGGCGTGTGGCGGAGGAGTTGGGTGCGGGCGCAGCATCCGGCGGTTACGCTGTGAGACCGGTTTCACAGCTGATAGGCAGATATCCCGGCGGGTCTGCGGGTGTCGGTTTGCGTCAGGACCGCATTTTTGTCGAGAATGTGTTGATCGATCCGATGACCAACGAAGAAATGAGCAAGGTCTTCGACATTATTACGGAAGAGGACCTGGCGACAAACAGCGAACTGACGAACAAGCAGCTTGGCAAGATCGAGTATACGATGTTCGGGGAACCGAAATACCTTGTTCGCGACCACTGGTTCAGAATTAACGTGAAGTTCGTGTGGAAAACCGCACCGAATGCCGGGAAAACGTCGACCGCTTCTTCGTCGAGTAGTACACCTTCGGGTATGTCGTACGAGGATGAGTTTTAATAACAGGTGTCGAATTTGAAGAGTGTTTTTGATACGAGGTTTTGAGAGATGAATTTTATCAAGAAATATCTGGCGTTGCTGATACCGGCTGCGATAGCGATTTTTGCAATATTGTTGTTCGTTATGGTCTCGATGTCGGGTCGTTCTCTGGCGGGGGACATCGGCAGCGGGAGTATTTCGCAGTCGCGGAGCATCAAGCAAATGCTCGGTAATACACCGCCAAGAACCCAGTTCGAACAGATGCGTATTCATCAGGACAAGTATGCCGCGGAAGCGGATGCCATCGAGTTGCTTTCGAGGCAGGGCAGTCAGCGGGACCTGATCAGTTATAAAATATTTCCGTGGCCTCAGAGTACATCGCACCAACTGTTCGATGTTTTTGCCAAGAGATACGTGGCGGCTATCGAGGAGATAGTCAAGGGTATGAACGGTCGCGATGCGCCCGGCGATGTCGATATAACGAAGGAACTTGGTATGTCGGAAGGCGTTTCCACCACGGACCGTTTGAGAGCGGCATCGACGAGAATTGCCATGGAAGATGCTATTTGCGCCAAGCGTGCCCATGAGATTTCGGTGTATGCTAATCCACGCCTGTTCAAGTGGTACTCGTTCTGGGAAAATTACAAGTATTGGGGGACGCAGGAAGCGGTGGAGAGCTGCTGGTATTCTCAGTTGGCCTGTTGGGTTTACCGCGACGTTGCCGATACGGTTGTTGTTATGAATAAAGGCTCGATGAGTGTTTTTGATTCTCCTGTCAAGCGTCTTGTCGGGATAGGTTTCAGCCCCTCTACCAGTGAAGCGTCCGCTGACGGTATAACTCGCCAGTCATTGGCTTCGAGTGGCGACAAACCTTTGTATATAACCGACGGTGCCGAGGGTGTTTTTGGCGATTATCCGTGGACGGGACGTGTGTGCAATAGCGAGATGGACGTCGTTCACTTCAAGTTCAGCGTGATAGTCGAGTCGACGGAGGTTATGTCTCTTGCGAAGGAGCTTTGCAGCAGCAGGGAGCACAGTTTCAGGAGCGATTTTTCCGAGAGCGGACAGCAGCAGACGGGCAGGCACAACCAGATAACGATTCTCGGAAGCGAGATCGAGCCCGTCGAGCGTCGGGCGGCTATGCACAAAAATTACCGATACGGCGACAAGGCGATAGTTAAACTTTCTCTCCTTTGCGAATACATTATTGACCGGACGGCATACGACCTGATTAAACCCAAATCGGTGAAGATGGCATTAGGCCAGGTTGAGGTGCAGGAAGAAAGCTACGCCGAGGAGGATTACGAGAGTGACAGCAGTTACGATGATGAGTTTTAGTAATACGAAACGGCTCTGGTTCCCTGTCGTGGGGGCTTGTCCGTTGTCGTGATGTTTAGAATAAGAATCGAGCCAAACGGGAAATACGGAATGATTAAGAAAAAAGGTAACTTTTTCGAACGGCATGTGGAAAAAATAGTCCTGGGTGTCAGCGGCGTCCTGAGCGTATGGTTTTTGTGGGTCTTTGTTTTAGGCAGCCCTTACGCCGAAGAGATATCCGGTCAGAAGCTCGGGCCCGGAGAAATTGACAGGCACGTTGGGCGGCAGGCGGTGGACCTGGAAGAGATGCTAAACGCCAAATCGAAGGCTGTGCCATATACACAGCAGCGAGAGAAGGAGTTTGCCGCGAAGCTTGACTGTTCGATAACCGGCGTGCCGGATTTCACCGTGCCGATGCCGGGTGTCAGTGATGTTCAGCTTGACAGCCAGCGGATTTACCGCATGCCGGAGATAGGTTCGGCGGTCAAGGTTGCCGCAGTGGTGGTTCGTGGCGTTGCCCACATCCCCTTAGAGGATGTCGGCCCGGATGAGCTTTACGAGAGTGTATCGACGAAATTAGGCGACATGGATCTCGTTACGGTCGAGGCTGAATTCGACATCGAGGCCTTGTACAGGGACTTCCGCCAGAGTTTTGCCGGCACGAAGGTGACCAAGGCCGAGTGGCGGGAAGAGGAGTACGCCAGGGCCGTTTTTGCATCCGTCGAACTTCAGCGGCGTCATTTGTCCGATGACGGTAACTGGAGCGGCTGGCAGGTTGTTCCTCAGACACGGATCAATCACCTTGCCCAAAAACTGCATGTCGAGCAGGAACTTGACCAGTTGAAATACGGTATCGAGTATGCCAGAACGACGTTCTCGTCGAGTGAGATGTGGCGGATGATCCTTCAGCCGGAGCCATACGGCTTTGTGTCTCTGGAAAGTGGTTGGCTTAGCCCGGCGTTGTACCTCGAATACGTCAGGCTCCGGGGCGAAGAGGTCAAGAAGGTCGAACGGGAAAGGATGTTAGAGGCCAGGGAGGCAAGAGAGCAGGAACTTCAGGAAAGACGAAACAGGACCGAGAGCACCGCACGCCGTTCGCCGATGGGCGGGTATGGCGCTGCGAGGACGCCGACGCGACCGGCGCCAAGAACGACGAGGCCGGTTGTGCAGCCTCGACGTCCGTCGCCGGCCGACAGGTTCAGCTCCCGTCCGGACACAGCGATTCAGGTCGAGCGGACGATGGCAGGTGTTATCCAGGACTTCCAGACGCTGAAGATCAGTGACACGACGGGGCTGGGGGGCCTGCGAAGCCCTTTGACATTCTGGGCCCATGACGACACGGTTGTGCCGGGCGAAAGTTACCAGTACAGGATCAGGATCGGTGTCTTCAATCCCATCGTCGGTCGCGACTGGTTCCGACAGGACGAGGAGCACTTCAAGAACGATGTGATTCTGTGGAGTTCTTATTCCGAAGTAACCGAAACGGTTGCGGTCGATCCGATGATATATATTTTCCCGGTCGATACGGCAAGGGATTCCGGAGGCGTAAAGGTCGAGGTCGCCAAGTATTATTTCGGGCGGTGGCGGAGCGAGCAGTTCGAGGTCTGGCCCGGAGAGAGTATAGGCATGGCTATCGAGGTGGAAAAGAGAGGGGCAATGGTGATGCCGGGGACTTCCGTTGTTCGCACGGCGGAGTACGAAGAAATAGACTTTACCACAGGAAGGCTTCTTGTCGATGTTATCGAGCGGGCTCAGTGGCAGGGCACGCATTCCCTTCAGTTCAGGAAGTTTTTTGAAATGCTTTACACGATGGACGGGATCAATATCGAGCATCTTGCAGTGACGAGCAGATTCTGGCCAGGGGATTTATTGGCTGATTATAAGAAGGTCGAGGCTGCACAAGAGATGGAAACCGTGGATATCAGCGAAACAGGTCGCAGCGGTGGGTCAGGGGGCGGTACGTCGGCTCCGACACAAGGCTATCCGGGCGGCGGCAGTAGCGATTACAATGATGAGTTTTAGTAATACGGATCGAGACGGCCTGTCGGGTCGATTCGGGCGGGGGCGGGTCGGGCGGATTCCGTCAGACTGCGGATTGGACGTAGCGAAGGGGGACAGGTTTTTTCTGTGATGCCGTGTCATCGCCCAGATCGGATACTATTTCGTATTTGGCTCCGGGCAGGAGCGTGATGAAGTTGTCGTTCACAGCCGGATAATGAACGGGGTTGATTTGAAGATCCCTGACGACGACATCGGAGGTTATCGTCAGGCGGGAACGATTCGAGGGGGCATCATCTATTTTCACCGTGATATCGGGCTTTGGCCATTCGATATATTTGTCGGGCAAATAAAAGAAGATGTTTTCTGCGATCTGTTTCGGTCCGTTTTGAAGCGACAGTCTCAGCAGGCATCGCTGGGGGTTTTTGGGTCGCTGAAAGGCGCTGGGCAGTTTGACGCCCGGCCAGATGCTGTTGGGCGCCAGGGCTGCCGGAAACTGGCATCGGTCGAGTACCGTACCGTCGAGTTCGATCAGTTCGCACGTCAATATTGCCGTTAGTGGGCTGGCGGAGTCGTTTATCACGACGGCGTGTCCGTTTTGGAGTCGAGGCGAAATGTCGGGCCTCGGATATTGGCAATCGTCGATGATCGTAAGCATTACGGGGGCAAAAAACCTTCGGGCGTAGTAGTAGAGGGCCTTGGGTCGCTGCATGTAGTCGACGGCGGACCATGTGATCGCCGCGGAGCAGTCGTTAAATTGCCAGAAGAGCACGCCGCTGTTGATCTGTCTGTGTGCCCGAAGGTGCTCGACGTACATTTTCGCCCGTCTTGCCTGTGTCAGTTGCGTCAGGTATATAAGCTCATCGAGGTCCCTGGCGGCGGCGAAGAGTTCGGCGAGATATTGTCTCAGGCGGCTGTTGCCGTCGATCTGGTAGTTGTGCTTCTCGATCGTGCAGCTTGCGATGTGCAGTTCGCTTTCCGGACAGAAGGTCTCGATGGTCGATCTCTGCGGCAGCGACTGCATACCGAACTCCGTTACGAATCGTCCGATGAGGTCGGCGTGGGCCGTGTACTGGCGTGCGGGAAAATTTCCGCTCCAGACATTCCACTGATGAAGAGTGCCAGAGGCTGGATTGTTCTCGTCCTTAGGCGGCCCCAGCGGCGTTGTCGGGATATAGTCGCGGTCCGGGTCGAGTCGTGAAACGATTTCCGGGAGGATCTGGTGATAGATTTTTTTCCCGTAGAACTTTTTCCCGTTTCCGAGTTTTCCGGCGGCGTGCAGCCAGTCGATCTCATTGTTGCCGCACCACAGCACGATCGAGCCGTGATTGCGGAGACGCTTGATGACGGAGTCAGCTTCGACTTCGATAGCGTCGAGGAACCATTTTCTGTCGGGGTAGTAGTTGCAGGCGAACATGAAGTCCTGCCAGACCATGATCCCCAATCGGTCGCAGAGTCGATAGAAATGGTCGGTCTCGTAATATCCGCCGCCCCAGACGCGGAGCATGTTGATGTTGGCGTCAGCGGCGAGCGTGAGCAGGTTTTCATAATCCTGCGGCGTTGCGGAGGCCGGAAAGATCGAGATCGGCAGCCAGTTCGCGCCCTTTACAAAAATGGGCTGGTGGTTGATCTGAAGCTGGAACTTTTGTCCGTGCCGGTCCTTTTCCCGATTGAAGTTTACGGTTCTTACGGCGAAATCAGTGGTGATTCGGTCGACCGGGCCGTCCGGACCGGTTAGCTCGGCGGTGAGTTTGTAGAGGTGCTGGATGCCGTAACCCTTAGGCCACCACATGATGGGCCGGTCGATGCGAATGACGGTCGACTGGCGATTGTCGTGGTCGGTAATGCTCATCGACTCGCTGATGTCCAGACCGCCGCCGGTTATATTCAGCGTGCATTCCAGGTCCGTAGGCCGGCCCGGTTCGCCGCCGGCGCCGGAGACGTCGGCAGTAGTCTCTCCAGCGGAGGGCTTACGGCCTGGGGCGAGACTGGTATCGACCTGGACGGCGATCGCGATGTCGGCGTAATGCTCGTTGCAGTCGATGGTACGGACGTGGACATTTTCGATCCGTGCCGTTGAGTGGGCTTCGAGATAGACATCCTGCCATATACCACAGCCGGGCAGACTCGGACAGAAGTCCCATCCGAACTGATATTGCCCTTTTCGTACGTACGTGCGGTGGGGGTGTGGCAAATCGCCGTCCGAGAGACAGCCGTATCGGTGCATGAGCTTTTCGGCGTGGGCTCCGGCTGAGGCGAACTTTACGAGCAGGGTGTTTTTGCCGGGCGTTACGAGGCTGGTAACGTCAAAGCGGTATGGTATGAACATGTTGTCTGTCTTGGCGACGAGTTTGTCGTTGAGCCATATCTGCGTGACGGTATCGAGGCCCTTGAAGACCAGGTCGACGCAGCCGGCGCCGAGCAGATCGCCGCTGGCATCGAAAACCTTCCTGAATATCCACGATCGCTCGCTTACCCAGGCGAACCTTTCGGGGTGTGTTCTGATCTCGGCTTGGTCGATCTGGTCTGACTGGATGAGACAACTGTAGATCGACGACGGAACCGTCGCAGGATGCCACGGCCCGGAATCGACGGAATCGAGGTCGCGCATTCTGCGTGCAGAGTGCGGGTACTGCTTGAACTGCCAGTTGCCGGTCAGGTCGCAAATATCGGTTGCCATAGGCGGTCTTCTCTTTATCTAAACGCGTTTGTCGGTGATATTTTAGCGGCGGTTGGCCGAGTTTTCAATCGAGTATTATGTATTTTCCGTTTCATTGGCTTTGGCGGCCATTTGGCGGTTTTTGGGCGGAAAAGCCTCATTTTCAGGATAATTTTCAAGGTCCGCTTGATTTCAGCCGAGACATGGGATATAAATCCGTGGTAAATCCGCAGCAAAACCGCGGAGGGGGGGCCAGCGGGGGGTGTGATCCAGTTTATATTGGGTTCCCTGAAAAACAGGGTATATCCCATTGCCAGGGTTGTTTTTGTTCCAAAAACAACGACCATAGCAAGGGTGTCATGGTTTTCCAGAGGTTTATATTGTCAATGTGGAGATTGTTTGGTGCGTATTCAGTATATTGTTTCAACGATGGTCTTCTGGTGGCGGGAACACCACCTGTCATTCGAGCAGGAGTGCGAATACCTCAGGTCGTTGGGCTTCGGCGTCGAGCTTTGGGCGACTGTTAAGGGTAATAACGATTGCCGATATATTAAGCGTAACTGGTCGCGGCTCAAGGAGGCGACCGATGGTATGACGGTGGCGCTTAGCTCGCGAAATGACGGTCCTACTCTGGCCCAGTGGGACGAGCAGATAAAGTGTGCCCAGATGCTAAATGCGTCGATGGTTACGAATCTCAAGGCTTTGTGCATATCCGATGAGTTGGGTATCGCCGACTGGGGCTTCGCAGCCGATGTCGTCAAGATGGCCTCCGATGCCGGCGTAATGCTGTGCGTCGAGACCGGCTCGCTGCCTGCGATCGTGCAGGTCGGGAAAAAATTCGATTCGATCCGCTATTGCTTCGACACGGGCTTTGCCCATATCGATCCGGAAAACAGCTTCAGCGACTATGTTGACCGCCTTGCGGAGAGAACCTGCTATATCCATCTGACGGATAACTACGGCCAGCTTGACGACCATGAGCCTCCGGGCGTGCGGGGCGGGATGGCCCGCGAGAATTGGGACTACCTGTTAGACGGCCTCGATAAGCATGATAACGACGTGATCGGCTCGTTTGAAATGTTCCCCTGCATGCCGGGAACAATGATCCGCAAGGGCAGCAAATTCCTTTTCGACATAGCCGGATGGCCCAATCGCCCCAAGGCACGCCCGGGATGCGACGAAACGTCCTACCGCCCACTCTGACAGCAATCCCATTAAAAAAACACACGCCAGTATGTTAACAAGGGTGGTCCCGATGCACATCGGGATTTGGCGAAGCCAAACCGATGGCCGGCGCCTTTGTGCATTCGCCCATCGGTTTGCTGCGCAAACGCGCTGCCACCCTTACTGCGTCTTGAGACGCACTGCTTGCACACATGGCACCGACGCAATCTTTACGGGACTGGTATTAGAAGCCGTAAAGGGGCTTCAGGTCGCTTTCAGAGGGCAGTGTCGGATAGTATTCACCGCGTGGGCCGATATAGCTGGGTCCCTGCCTGCTGAGCTTGACGGGAATCTTGGAGCCGTTGCTGTTAGTGATCCAGACGGTTACGGTGTTCTGCTCGGCCCTGACCGCGGCGATATCCTGCCGGGTCTTCTTCTTCTCGGATTCGTTGCCAGCGACATAGCCTACGCCGCCACCGACGGCTGCACCGATGAGTGCACCCTCCGTGTCGCCGCCAGCTAAGGCACCGACGCCGGCGCCGATCGCTGAGCCGAGAAGCGCCGAGTTCTGGGACTCGCTCTCACATCCTGCGACCATGAAAAGACCCGCTGCCAACGCTAACACAACCACCGATTTACCTACATACTTAGTCATTCTTGCCTCCTTTTATCCAAACTTAACATTTTTGTCTAATATTATTTTACCTTACTAAAGTTATACAGTCAAGGCTGTATTTATGTTCAAGGGTTGCCAACGAGGCGGTTTCTGGTATAATTATCGGCTAATATTACGCTTTTGGTGAGAAAAAAGGAGCTTATTAATGAAGCCGAACCTGATTATACACGGCGCTGCCGGACGGATGGGCAGGCGTCTTCTGGCGTTGGCGGTCGAGACGGGAGAGTTTGACCTGATCGCAGCGGTCGACAGGGCTGAGCACCCCGATATCGGTACAGATGCCGGTTTAGCTGCGGGTATCGGCGAGATCAATGTCCAGCTCGACTCGGCTTTTCCGGCGACAGCGGATATTGTGATCGATTTTTCGCTGCCTGAGGCCACCGAAAAGGTTGTTGACTACTGCCGGGACAATAATGTCGCGCTGGTTACCGGGACGACGGGTTTGGATGAGGGGGTCATCGAAAAGATGGGCGTCGTTGCTGAGCGGATCGCCATTGTTCAGGCCAGCAACATGAGCGTGGGCATGAACGTGCTTTTCAGCCTTGTCGGCAAGGTCGCTAATATGGTTGGCGCCGATTACGATATCGAGATAGTCGAAGCGCACCACCGTTTCAAGAAGGATTCGCCCAGCGGGACAGCCCTTACGTTGGCGGAAAATATCGCAAAAGAGACCGGCCGTCCGTGGCCCGGATGCCTTGTCCACGGCAGAGAGGGCAAGGTCGTGCCGCGTCAGGCCGGGACTATCGGGATGCATGCGATCCGTGGAGGCGACATTACGGGCGAGCATTCGGTGATCCTGTCGACGTTGGGTGAGACGCTAAAACTGTCCCACAGTGCCCATAATCGCGATAATTTTGTGCGAGGCGCCCTTCGAGCGGCCAAATGGCTTGTCGGAAGGCCGGCGGGGCTGTACTCTATGGCGGATGTTCTCGGTTTATAAAAGGGGGCCGAAAATTTGCATTCCTCTGAATATTGACAGCATTGCATAAGGGCGATACAATAGTGGGTAAGGCGGGCGAAGAGTTGTCCGCCTCAAGATTCCCGGTGGATGTAGCTCAGTTGGTTAGAGCACTGGATTGTGGATCCAGGGGTCGCGGGTTCGAATCCCGTCTTCCACCCTTTTTTTATTTTATATTTGATATTTTAGATTTTATATTGGGGGCGAGCAGGGGACTGGTAATTGCTATTTCAGGGTTAGTTCGACTGGTGTTGGGGTGTCTTTTTTCAGGCTGGTCGTTGCTGTCAGCTCTTTTCCGTTGATGTTGGCGGTTATGCTGTATTGGCCTTTGAATCCCCGGAAGTTTATTGTGCCGTCCGCCTGGGTGGTTGCGGAGGTTTGGGTCCACCATTTGTCTTTAATCAGCCCCTTGAGTGCTTCGTAGGCCGGTTTGGCGGTCATGTCCTCTCGCAGGAGCCCAGCGGGAGCCCCTTGCCAGGCGCCCTGATCGGAAAGGTCCCACCATGTGATCGCTTCTACGGCTGGGCTGGAAAAGAGCAGGCGGTAGAACTGCTTTGCGTTTGCGGCCTGGAGTTTTTCGCCTTCGTCGGTGGTCTTCCATTGCTGTTCGGTCTTTGGTCCTGAGGTGATCGTTACCTCGGTAAAGTGCAGTGGTTTGCCGAATCTGCCGAATCGCTGGCAGACGTCCCATGTCTTTTCCACCGGCCAGTAGCCGCGGTGCATGTGCGACTGGATCCCTACAGCGTCTATGGGCACGCCCTGGTCGAGGCATACCTGGACGATCCTTTCGTATTTGTTGCTGGTATCATAATCGTTGAGGATGAGCGTTGCGTTGCGGCCTGCGTTGCGGGCATAGCCAAAGGCCTTTGTGATAACGTCGATCTCGCCCATCTGCGTGTAGAGTCCCAGAATTGTCGCAGCATTTCGCTCCTTAGCCTGTTTCAGGCCTACGCATGGTTCGTTCAGGACGTCCCAGGTGTCGATATAGCGTGAAAAACCCATAACCTCTCTTGCGATTCGCCCCCATAAATGTGACTGAGCCGTAGCCGGTCTCATTCTGGCTGACCAGTTAGGCTCCAACGTCCACACGAGCGGATGCCCCTTGGCCTTTATGTTATTCTGTCTGCACCATTGGGCGGTCTTTAGCCGCTGGCGAAATTCGGTTTTTCCCGAATTGGACTCATACTGAGACCAGTAAAAGGCCAAAGTGGCGAAGTTAAACAGCTCGCTGAACTTTTCTTTGTATGCGGCGTTATCCTCGGGGGTTCTGCATTTGTCGAATTTGTAGATGTTGGCCCCGAAGAGGAAATCGTGCCGGGTCTGGCTGATCTGGACGTTTATCCCTTCGGCAAGCGGTTCGCCCGAGGGGGCCAGGAGTTTTAGTACGGCGCTGGCCTTTCGATATTGCTCGATCCGCTCGTCGGCCCCAGCGAGAATCTCTTCAGCGGACATCCCAGCGGCAAGGGCTGTCGATGAAAATACCACTAAGACTGCCGCTAAAACCGCAATTAGCAGAACTAACTGTCTCATTTATGCTCTCCTGTCACCTGAGATTAGAAAGAAATCCCAAACTGTGTGAGCCTTGGGTCGGGTTTGGCCTCATTGATCCGGGTGTCTCTGATGTAGCCGGCAAAGCTCTCGCCGATATCCCGCAGGCAGTCGGCTACGTCGTCAGTGTGGCCCTGGACGTGCATCTCTACCGACCCGTCGGGCAGATTGCGGACAAATCCCTTAAGCTCGCACCTGAGAGCGATCCGCTGGGCGGTAAAGCGAAAGCCGCCCCCCTGGACCCTGCCGGAAAAAATAACATGTTTGGCAACATCGCCCATTTACCATCCTTGTATTGCTGTGAACAATTTATGCGGGTTCCCTGAAAAACAGGGTGTATTTCACTGCCAGGTTTGTTTTTGTTCCAAAAACAACGACCATAGCAAGGGTATCATAGTTTTTCAGAGGTCTCATGCGTATATTAGAAGGAAAAACTTCCGGAATCTCAAGGGAAAATGGCGTTCGGGCGAAAAACCATGCAAAATGAGGGTGGGGCGGTTATAATCGGCGGCGATGAAATAAAGAAGCTGTAAATCGAGCAGTGAAAGCTGTAAATCAGACGGTAAATGCGGATAAATGATGGCTAAACGCGGTTAGATGTGACGGGATATGACCAAAAAGACACAAAAACAGATAGATCGTGACGCGCAGATATATCAGATCAGTACGATGGTGGCGGGCGATTTTAAGCTTCAGGAGGTTCTGGACCGTCTTGCTGAGGCGGCGGTGCGGGTTACCCGGACCAAGGCCTGCTCGATACGCCTGCTTGACGAGGCGGCGAGTTCGCTTACGATGCGGAGTACGTACGGCCTTAGCGAGGAGTATCGTAATAAGGGGGTGGTCTCCAGAGGCGACCCGGTGATCAAGGCTGCGTTCGAGGGCGAGGCTGTGATCCTCGACGATATGCGGGTGGATGCGAGGGTTAAGTATCCTGAGGCGGCGGTCAAGGAAGGTTTGATCAGCCAGTTGACGGTGGCGATGACTATCAGGAACGAGCCGTTGGGTGTGCTGCGTCTCTACAGCCCCAAACCCAAGCGTTTCGATGCCGACGCCCTGTCCATAGCCCGGCTCGTGGCCAGCCAGTGTGCGATAGCGATTACCAACACCAGGCTCTATCACCAGGCGCTGGAGGGTGCGAAGATGGCCGAGCAGATGAGGCTCGGAGGCATTATCCAGAGGCGAATGATCCCCAAGCAATCGCCGTGTGTTTGCGGTCTGGATGTCGCGGGGGTCTATAAGCCCTGCTTCCAGATCGGCGGGGACCTTTACGATTTTATCCAGCTTGACGACCACACGATCTGTGTGTCGATCGCTGACGTTATCGGAAAAGGCATCCCAGCGGCGATAATGATGAGTATGCTCAGGGGCACGATTCGAGCCTATGCCGACGGCGGCTATGGGCGTCATACGCTGGAAGAGATCGTCGGCAGGCTGAATAAGGTTGCGATCAGGGAATGCCGCGACGGCGAATTCATCACGCTGTTTATGGCTACGATAGATGTCAGGGCCATGACGATCACATATTGCAACTGCGGGCACGAGCCGGCGGTTCTGTTCCGGGACGGCAAGGTTACGGAACTTAATAAGGGCGGCATAGTTTTGGGGCTGATGAAAAACGCCCGATACAGCATCGAGACGGTTGCCCTGAAGGATGACGATCGCCTGCTGATGTACACTGACGGACTGATAGATGCGATGAATTTTCAGGGCGAGACATGGGGCAGAGACAGGATGCTTGAGGTTGCCGCCAGGTGCATGGGTTGCTCGGCTAAGCAGCTTATACACAGCCTGCTGGGTTACCGGCGGAGATTTGTCGGGCTTGCCAGGCAGATCGACGATACCAGCGTCGTGGCGATCAGGATCGCTCCGGGCACTTGTCCCGATGACGGTAAGGAGTAAAGAGTCGGGTGGGTTGGCCCGGCAGGGGTAAGAGTAACGGTAACAATGCTGCGATGGTGCGGCAGACGGATCAAACCTTTGATAATATGGCAAAACTTGTAATTACAATCGACGGTCCCGCCGGGGTCGGCAAGAGTACGGTAGCAAAGGGGCTTGCTTGCCGGCTGGGGTTTGCGTTTCTCGATACCGGTGCGATGTACCGGGCGGTTACGCTTGCTGCAATGAGAAAGAAGGCGGATCTGAATTCACCTGAGCGGCTCGTGGCGATCTTAAGCGAATGCGATTTTCGGTTCACGCCCGCCGATGGCGGTACACAGGTGAGCATTGACGGTGTCGATGTGACCGAAGATATTCGCTTGCCGGAGGTAACCGCTAACGTTCGGCATATCGCTTCGGTAGCCGGGTTGCGGGCTCAACTTGTCCAGATGCAGCGCAATTTTGCCAGTACCCAGCCGGGCATAGTTACCGAGGGCAGGGACCAGGGCACGGTTGCTTTTCCGGATGCCGGTTTCAAGTTTTTTCTGACCGCCGATCCGGCCCAGCGGGCCCGGCGAAGATGCGACGAACTGACGGCCAAAGGGGTAGACGCAGATTACGCCCGGGTCCATGAGGATATCGAGCAAAGAGACCTGTCCGACCGATCGAGGTCTGCCGGGCCGCTAACGCCTGCGCAGGATGCTGTTACTATCGATGCCACCAGCATAAGTGCCGAAGATGCAGTCGCTGAAATGTTGTCATATATAGAGGGCGAAAGTTGAAACATATTCTTAGTTTAATCTGGTTTTTCCCGTGGCGATGGTTTCTGACACTGAGTATGTGCCCGCTTTGTCGTGTGCGTATGTATGGCAGCGAGAACGTGCCGAAGAAGGGTCCGGTGCTGGTGCTGAGCAATCATCAAAGTTTTTTCGATCCGATCTTCAGTCAGGCGTGGATCCTGCGTCCGCTACTTTTTGTCGCACGTGATACACTCTTTGATATTCCGTTTTTCGGTCCCTTGTTTAAGTCATGGGGAACGATCCCGATCAAGCGTGGCCATGCGGATCTTGCGGGGATAAAGCGTATTATTGGCGCTCTCAAGCGGGGTCGGGCGGTGTGTCTGTACCCGGAGGCGACGCGGACGTATGACGGCAGAATTGCTGAGATAAAGCCCGGCCTGGGGCTTATCAGCCGGCGAAGCGGCGCGGTGGTGGTGCCTATGGTGATCGAGGGCGCATTCGAATGCTGGCCGCGGCATAAAAAGATGCCGTCTATTGGAAAGGTCGTGGTTTCGTATGGCAAACCGATAGACCCGGCACGGATCAAGGAGATCGGCGATGAAAAATTTGCAGTGGAATTGACCGAAATTATGCGAGAAATGCAGAACAAATGCCGAATTAAACTCGGTAGAAAGCCATTGGATTATTCACAGACGGGCTCTGGAGGTGAAACGGGGCCTGTAGATACAATGGGGCCTGGTGAGGAAACCGATTCTGGGGGCGAAAAGGGTCATGGGGACGAGATGGGTTCTGTGTTGAAATAAAAAAAGATAAGGTTGTGACTCTTTATGAAGGTTTTGGTTGCGGAAAAATGCGGTTTTTGTCCCGGCGTTAAAAGTGCGATAATGTTAGCCAAGAAGACGCTTGCCGAGCATGAGCACGTTTACAGTTTAGGGCCGATCATCCATAACGACGATGTCGTCAGGGAGTTGGCCCAGAAGGGGCTTACAACTATCGATTCGGTGGACCCGATCGACGAGGGAACTGTTCTTATCCGGTCGCACGGGGCGACCCTGAAACAATTGGAGAAATTAAAAGCAAAGCACCTCCAGATCGTTGACGCTACCTGTGTTCTCGTTAAGCGGGTTCAGAAGATCGCACGACAGCTTCAAGAGGAAGGGTATAAAGTTGTGATGATCGGCGATGCGCATCATCCTGAAACCCAGGCAGTGGTTGGTTTTGCAAAGGATGTGGTGGTAATTGGCGAGGCGTCGGATTTGTCTAACCTTCAGGGGCAGGGCAAATTAGGGATTATTTGCCAGACGACGGACAGCCCTGATCATTTTGCTGAAATGATCGCTGAGATAGCAAAAAGGGGGTTTTCTGAGCTGAAAATTATAAATACGCTGTGTCGTGAAACCAAGCAGAGGCAGAATGCTGCGGTAAAATTGTGTAAAACAGTAGAGATTATGTTTGTTTTGGGTGGTTTACACAGTGCCAATACGAAAAAGCTTGCAGAATTATGCAAAAAACATAATAATTCAACGTTTCATTTGCAAAACTGGGAAGAACTTGATAAAACTGTGCTAAAAGGCAAGAAAATTGCCGGCGTCACAGCGGGTGCATCTACCCCTGACAGGGTGATCGATGAGCTTGTCGCCAACCTCAGGGCGTTTGAGGCGGATTCGTGATGTGGCGTTAGAATCATGGAAGACTAAGGTCGCATTGGCTGCGTGGGCCAATGTGTTTTTGTTTAGTGACTGATAGAAACTTCGAAATGGGTTTGTTTGCGTAAATGTGGGGCGCATGCAGGCGGAACAACAGACTCCACAGGAAAATTAGGTTTAAATTATGGTAGACAGAAACATTATTTTGCAATTAGGCTTGACGGATGAGTTGTTAGATCAGGAAGTAGCCGACTTATTCACCTCTGAGCACGATCAGTTGCTCAATGAGGTATTGGACAAGAAGATCGACGCGCTTATACCGGGTACGATCCTTCCGGGCAAGATCGTCATGCGTCTTGGAAATGACGTCATCGTCGAGTTGGGGCTAAAGAGCGAAGGTATCGTCGATTCCGGCGAATTCGACGATCCCGAAGAGATCGTTGCCGGCAAGGAAATTGAAGTCCTGCTGGAAGATGTCGATGCCGAAGGCGGCATTCTGCTGAGCAAGCGAAAAGCGGATCGCATCAGGGGTTGGGAGCACGTTGTTACACATCACGAGGAAGGCGATGTCATCAAGGGCACGGTATCGAGACGTATCAAAGGTGGACTTTTGGTCGATATCGGCGTTCCGGTCTTTTTGCCTGCCTCGCAGGTCGATATCCGCAAGCCCGGCGATATTAGTAGATTTATCGGGCAGGAGATCAATTGTAAGATATTGAAGATCGATACGGAGAACCGCAATATCGTCGTTTCCAGGCGAAAGATCATCGAAGAAGAGCGTCTCAGCAGTAAGGAAAAGATCCTCGATGAGATCGAGGCCGGCCAGGTTCGCAAGGGTGTGGTCAAGAATATCGCTGATTTTGGCGTTTTTGTCGATCTCGGCGGTTTGGACGGTCTGCTTCATATTTCCGATCTGAGTTGGGGCAGGGTATCGCATCCCTCTGAGGTGGTTCATCTCGACGAGGAAATTGAGTGCGTGGTGATCGGCGTTGACAAGGCGAACGAGAAGATATCCTTAGGTCTCAAGCAGAAAGCCGCGAGCCCGTGGGAAACCGTTCATGATCGCTATAAGATCAATAGCCGCGTGACGGGTACGATCGTCAATATCATGAACTACGGTGCGTTTGTACGTCTCGAAGAGGGCATCGAAGGGCTCATTCACATAAGTGAGATGAGCTGGACAAGGCGTGTGGTTCACCCAGCGGACGTGCTGAACTCGGGCGAAGATGTTGAGTGCGTCGTACTGGATATCAACCAGGAAAAACAGGAGATATCGTTAGGGTTAAAGCAACTCAAGACCAATCCGTGGGCGGTCGCCGCTCAGAAGTATCCTCCTGGAACCATTGTAACGACTCGCGTAACGAGCCTGACCAGTTACGGTGCCTTTGTCGAGATCGAACCTGGTATTGACGGTTTGGTTCATATTTCGGACCTGAGCTGGACGAAGAAGTTCAGTCATCCCTCGGATATTCTGCAGAAGGGCCAGGAACTCAAGTGCCTCGTCCTGGATGTGGACGAAGAGAAGCATCGGGTTTCGTTGGGTATCAAGCAGATGACGGAAGACCCGTGGGTCAAGGCGATTCCGGAGAAGTACATTCCGGGCCAGATCGTCAAGGGCCGTGTTACCAAGCTTACCAATTTCGGCGTCTTCATTGAGCTTGAGCCGGATCTGGAGGGCTTGCTGCATATTTCCGAGCTTGCGGACCATAAGATCGGTTCTCCTCAGGAAGTGGTTAGTGTCGAGCAAGAGCTGGAGATCAAGATACTCCGGGTCGATAACGATTCTCGCAAGATCGGTTTGAGCTTGAGAAGGGTCCAGTGGGCCGCTGAGGATCAGCAGAAGGATGAGGCGGTCCAGCAGAAGGCTCCGGGCGAGCAGACTGTCCGTCGCGGCGGTCTTGACGGGTCGCTGATGCCCGGTTCGTTAGCTCTTTCCGACGAGCAGAAGCAGGCAGAAGCCGCAAAAGCCGCAGAAGCTGCAAAAGCTGCGGAAACCCAGTCTGAGCAGGCGGAAGATACTCAGCCTGAGCCGGCTGAGGCGGACCAGGCGGATGCCGCGGAAGCGAAGGCCGATGAGCAGGCTCCTGAGAGCACTGATGAGCCTGCCGAGCAGTCTGACGATGACACATCTACGGACGCCGAAGCCCAAAAAGATGAGCAAGGCGATGATATTGCTGAGGAGTCAGCCCAAGCCGAGTCTGATTCGCAGAATGAGCCCGCCGTAGAAGAAACACAAGCATAAGACGGTGTTTTTTAGCTATTTAAGGTTGACCGCGGGGCTTGAACCGGTTCCTGCCGGGGCATTTAGGGCCTCTGGTGTCGTGATCGGACTGGCCCTGCGGTTAAACCTGTGCTCCTTTTTGGTCGATATAGTCAAGGGCCCTTTGCCGGCGTTGGCAAAAGGGTGCCCAGCAAGGCTGGCAGTGGAAACTGCGAGGATCCCGACCGGAGAGAATCATGGCATTTGACGCCACAATCAAGGAATATTTGAAAGAAATCGACGCGTCTCCCCTTCTGACATGGGAAGAGGAGAAGGAATTGGCAAATCGGATTCAGGAGTTCCAGGACCCGGAAGCCAGAGAGCATCTCGTCAGCAGCAATCTTCGTCTGGTTGTCAATATTGCAAAGCGGTTTTCCGGGCGAACGATGACGCTTGGCGATTTGATCGAAGAGGGCAATCTCGGGCTCTTGCGGGCGGTGGACACATTTGACGCCGAGCATGGAGTCAGGTTCAGCACATATTCTTCGTGGTGGATAAAGCAGTCGATCAGGAAGGCAATCCTCAGCAACGCTCAGCCGATCCATATACCGACGTATATGGTCGAATTGATCAATCAGTGGCGGCACATGGCCGGCGATCTTGAATCGCAGTTGGGGCGAGCGCCCCAGCTGGAAGAGATGGCGGAGGCATTGAAGATGCCGATGCGCAAGGCCAAGGCTGTGCGCGATATAGTCGACGTGGTCAATGCCGGGTTCCAGGGCGATTCGTTAGATGAGAACTCTGGACTCAATGAGACTATTGAGGACAACAATGTTACCCTGCCCGAGGATGCGATCGGTACCGATGAGGAATTGGCCAAGGCGGTGCGGCTGTTGGAGGAGATCGAGCCCAGGCAGGCGCAGGTTCTGACCCTTCGGTTCGGGCTAAACGGCGAAGAGCCCCTGACCTTAAAGGAGATCGGCAAGCAGTTGGGGCTGACCAGAGAACGGGTCAGGCAGATCCAAAGGAATTCGCTTGCCCGACTCAACGAGCTGATGAACGAGTAATATGGATTACAGTTAATAAGAGCCGATCGATCCACGAGAAAAACCATATTCATCATGAATCCTTTCAAATAAAACCCATGATGAATACACCGGTCATCG
>DAOVVQ010000027.1 GCA_030637065.1 Planctomycetota bacterium | reverse complement strand
CCTTCCGCCTTTGCATTGCTGTTTACTGACAAAACAATAACCCGCCTGGCAGTTGGTTGATGTGCTAAAAACCTTTGAAATTGGCTTGGAAGAGCAGTTTCTGTCAAAAAAGAAGGTGAAAAATCGCCCCCCACTTGACAACCGAACCGAAAAGGCCTATATTCGCACCATTACATTGTGGATTTAGTGCTGGAGCCTCATCCTGGCACGTATGAGAACTCTGAAAAACTATGACACCCTTGCTATGGTCGTTGTTTTTGGAACAAAAACAAACTTGGCTGGGGGATATGCCCTGTTTTTCGGGGGATCCGTATAAATTTCCCGAAGATCGACTCTGCATACCGCAGGTTTGCTTTGAACTGCTAAGGAGCAATGAATGGACGTACTAAGACGAAATACCGACTATGCGCTCCGCATGATGGTCCATCTGGCGGCACGATCCGGCGGTGAGCCCGTTTCGACAAGACATCTGGCCAAAGCAGAGGGCATTTCATACCCCTTGGCCTGCAAATTAATGCAGATGCTCAACAAGGCCAAACTCGTAAAAAGTTTCATGGGTCCCGCCGGTGGATTCGGACTTGCTCGCGAGCCCGAACAGATCAACCTGCTCGACATGATAGCCGCGATCCAGGGCCCGCTGGCATTGAACCGCTGCCTGGTCGATATTAGTGCCTGCCAGCGGGCGAAGGGCTGTCCTGTCAGCAAAAAGCTACAGAACCTCCAACAACACATCAATGAATACCTCGCCGACGTAACATTGGCCGAACTGGTAAGCGGCGACGACTAAGAACCCAAAAGGCGAGGCGAGGTTGTCGCCGGCCTAAAATTTGTGTTCCACCTGTGCATACAGCAGATCGGGCGAGTCGTCATCTCCTGTTGAATCTACGAAACCGCCGGGCCATAGATGTGCCCAGCCAATCAGGGCGGTTGTATGCCTGTCGATGATGTACTTTGCCGTCAGGTCGAGTTCATGGCCGAACGTGTGCGAGCCGGCGATGTCCCTTGCTCCGGACGAGCCTTCTCTTCTTGTTGCTGACCCGCCCGCCGAGTACAGGGCGTCTTTGTCCGGCCCGGCTGCCGGGTCGGTCGCGGTCATTGATGTGAGCGAATATCCCCTGCGCGAAGAACCTCAGCCAGTCGCTGTATTGCAGGTCGCCGTGTATGAAGTATCTTTGCAGCAGGAAAGCATCCTGCGTCGGCTCGGTCGAACCGAAGCTCTTGTTTGTTTCCGACTCGAATCGCAGCCTTGCCTGTCCGCCGATGGAGAGCGTGTAGTCGTCGCCGAGATCGATGTGCTTGATCGGGTTCCACCGATCGGAACTGTATGAGTCAGATGGTCCCGCCAGGTAGCTGAAATTCTCGTCATACCTCAGATTTTTGTACACCGGCCCAGCCGTCTCAGCGGCGAGACAGACGATCGGTGCGGCCAGGATAACGGCTGTGATGATAACGACAGTGTAACTGTTTTTCATTCTGTGCTCCTTGATTAATGTTTCCCGTCCCTTTGTTCCATTATGTTCTATAAGACTAAAGTTGTCCGATATCAAGTCAAGAATAATTTCAGATTTTTTTCTTGATGGATATCGATGACAGAGATGGTGATGATGCGCCGGTCCCTGTGATGCATCCCGCTGATCCTCGTCGCATCAGAAATGTGCCGGTTTTGGCCGTATTCCGCTTATGCTCGCCGACACTTGAAAAACCGGGAATTTGTGGTAAGATGCTTTTTGAACGATTCGCGACAGTTATTTAGGAGATTTAACATGGACTTGAGCCGTCGTCAGTGTCTAAAAGCAGCAGGTCTTGCAACCGGAACCTCTTTGCTCGGCAGTTGCCAGTCCCCTTCATCGCCCAGATCGCCGGTTGATGCCGGTAATTCACCCTTGACCGCTGAGGCCCTTGAAAGGGCGGCCTCGCGGAAGATCCTCGATGTCAGCCGGATCGATTCGCCGCTGGTGATCGAATCCATCCGCCTGCTGCGAATCGATCGCGACTACATCGTTCACGTCCGCAGTAAGGGTGGGGCCGAAGGCGTCTCGCTTACGAATACCCGCGCCGAATATCTCTATCCGATCCTCAACAAACGCGTCATACCGTTTTTCATCGGAAAAGATGCCCGCAATTACGAATCGCTCCAGTGGGAGCTTTATCGGCACCAGAGTAATTACAAGCTCCAGGGCCTGGCATTCTGGTGCTGCGTCGCATGGGTCGAGTTTGCCATCCTGGATATGTTGGGCAGGGCCCAGGGCAGATCCATAGGCGATATACTCGGCGGTGTTATCCGGCGAAACGTCCGGTTCTACGTCGCCAGCGGGCGCCGCGATTCGACGCCGCAGGAGGAGGTCGAATACCTCCAGAGCCTTGTCGATGAAACCGGCGCAGAGGCCGTCAAGTTCCGGCTCGGCGGACGCATGAGCAAAAATGCCGACGCATCACCCGGACGAAGCGAAGGGCTCATCCGCCTGTCGCGGAAGTACCTCGGCGATTCGATAGATCTTCACGGCGACGCCAACAGCTCTTACGACCCGCCCGAGGCGATCAGGATCGGAAAGATGCTCGAGGACGTCGGAGCCGTCTATTTCGAGGAGCCCTGTCCGTTCGACCACCTTGAGGATACCAAGCGTGTCACCGATGCGCTGACCATCGACGTTGCCGGCGGCGAGCAGGAATTCAGCCAGCGCCGCTTCAGATGGATGATACAAAATCGCGGCGTCGACATCGTTCAGCCGGACCTGCATTATTACGGCGGGCTCCTGCGGTCGATACGAGTTGCCCGAATGGCTGCTCTTGCCAACATGCCCACCACCGTGCATATCTCGGGCGGATTCGGATTCATCTACATGCTGCACTTCGCCTCGGTAACGCCGGACATCGGCAAATACCAGGAATACAAACGCGGCATCGAAAGATACCTCAACTGGTTTGACCCGGTCCTGAAGATCAAAAACGGAGCACTAACCGTCCCACAAGGCCCCGGCGTGGGCATAAGGGACATACGAGGATTGTTAAAAGACGCAAAACCGGTCAGCTAAGAGAAAATTAAATGTACCGGGTACCTTTAATTTGCAGGGTGAAAACGGGAAATGATGATGAAAAAAAACGGTGCTAAGATAATAATGTTTGTCGTGATCGCGATCCTTCTGTGTTCGGCGGGCTCGGTTTTTGCGGCGCCGAAACCTCCAGTGCTTACATACACGCCGGGACTGCTGAAAGAGGCTCTTGCTGGGCCTATGAGCGGTGTCGAGGAGATCATCTTTACCACCCGTCAGCCGTATGATGACGGCCACTGGTACGCCAATATCGGGTACTACTGTGAAGACGAGAATATGCCCGCTTATGCCGGCAACGGAAAGCCCGGCAGGGGCAAGCTGTACAAGTACAATCTGCGAACGAAGAAACTCACGCTCCTGCTCGATACCAAAGGCGGCTCCGTCCGTGACCCGCAGGTCCATTACGACGGCGAAAAGATACTGTTTTCGTATCGCATGGCTGGGAGCAATTTTTACAACCTTTATGAGATCGATACCAGCGGGGAGAATCTGCGACAGATCACATCCGGCGACTATGACGATTTCGAACCGACCTATATGCCCGATGGGCGTATTCTCTTCGTTTCGACGAGGTGCAACCGCTGGGTCTCCTGCTACAAAACACAGGTCGCGATAATGTACAGTTGCGACGCCGGCGGCGGCAATATCACGCAGCTTTCGGGCAATATCGAGCACGATAACACACCCTGGATGCTGCCGGATGGCCGCGTTCTCTACACGCGATGGGAATACGTCGACCGCAGCCAGGTCGACTATCACCACCTCTGGGTGATGAGCCCCGACGGGACCAGGCAGAATGTCTTCTACGGCAATATGCACCCCCGTATCGTCATGATCGACGCAAAGCCGATCCCCGGCAGCGATAAGATCGTCGCGATATTCTGCCCGGGCCACGGACGGATGGACCATAACGGGGCGGTGACTGTCTTAACCGATAAACTCGGGCCCGATGCGCCCGAGGCTGCTGTGACCATAAATGCAAAGCCCGTTTTCAAAGACCCCTGGCCCTTCTCGGAGGACTGTTTCCTTGTCGCCTTCGCCAATAAGATCGTCGTCATGAACGCAAAAGGCCAGATCGATACCGTTTATGCCCTGCCAAAGACGATCACCGGCCTTAATTGCCACGAGCCCAGGCCCATTATCAAGAGGCCGAGAGAGAAGATCATCCCCTCGACGGTTGCCGCGAACAAGCCTACCGGCGAGTACAGCATTTTAGATGTTTACGAAGGACGCAATATGAAGGGCGTCAAAAGAGGCGATATCAAAAAGCTGCTTGTCCTCGAGGCCCTTCCCAAGCCGGCCAACTTTCACGGCGGCCCGGACGTCGTTTCGTGGCTGGGTACCTTCAATCTCGAAAGGGTCCTCGGGACCGTCCCGGTTGAGCCGGATGGCTCGGCCTATTTCGAGGTTCCGGCCAATCGCTCGCTGTTCTTCGTGACGCTTGACGAAAATGACATGTCGGTCAAGCGGATGCAGAGCTTTACCAGCGTCGTACCCGGCGAAAGCACGACATGTATCGGCTGTCATGAAGAGCGAACTGTAACCGCCCCAGCCAATAAGGTCGTAATGGCGATGAAAAGGCCGCCCAGCCGGATCGAGCCCTTCGCCGGCCAGCCCGATGTTCTGGACTTTCGTCGGGACATTCAGCCGATCCTCGACGAAAACTGCGTCAGTTGCCACAATTATCAAAAACGCGAAGGAAAGGTCTTGCTCACCGGCGATGTCAGCGGGGCCTTTTGCCACAGCTTCTGGAACCTCTTCGCCAACCTCCAGATCGCCGACGGCCAGAATGGATACAGCAATCTGCCCCCCCGCTCGATCGGCACCTCCGCCAGCAACCTGATGGACAAGATCGACGGCAGCCACTACGGTGTTACGCTCTCGGACAAAGACTGGCGAACCGTCTGGCTGTGGATCGAAAGCGCTGCCCCTTATGCCGGGACCTATGCCGCTCTGCGGACGATGGAACTCATCGGCAAGGCCTCCGTGGCTGGCGGCGTACTGAGAGAAAACCAGTCGATGATCAATAGACGCTGCAATTCATGCCATCCCATAGGCGGCAAGAACTACTGGGGCGAGCTTAACAAGCCCATCGACGCCGAGAGGAACATTAAGCCGAATTTCAACGGACTGCGTGCCGTACATGAACGCCAGGTCAAAAAAGGCGATTCGCGCCTCAGCCCGCAAATATTATTCAACTTCACCCGTCCGCAATTTTCGCCGGTCCTTTTAGGGCCACTGGCCAAAGAGGCCGGCGGATACGGAAGCTGCCCCGATGTCTTTAAGGACACGAGCGACCCCGGCTATCAGGCCCTGCTTGGCTCGATTAAAAGGGCCAAAGTGCGTTTTGACAAGACCGGCGTATACGGAACAGAGCAGTTCGCCCCGCACCGCCAGTATGTCCGCGAGATGAAGCGATTCGGAATACTCGACGAATCATTCGACCTGGCCGCAGACGATATCGACGCATACCAGACCGACCGCCTCTACTGGCAATCGCTGTGGTACCAGCCAGTACAGTAAGGCCGAATATAACAATAACGGCAATCGGACTAATGACGGCGTTTACAAGTATGTTTATGATCGCGAAAACCGGCTTACGGAGGTAAAAGAGCTTGATGATACGGCTGTGGCGAGTTATGCTTATGATCAGAGAAATTAAAAGTTCCTGACGTCTTTAATTCTCTTGGTGGTTTAGTCCTACGAAAGAGGCGTTTCAAATAGTTTCCAGTTGTCTTTACACTCTTTTAATGGACCGTAATTGATTGCTGGCATAGTTTTATTTGGTCGACCAGTATAGCATGAACCAAAAAAGTGGTCGATGTCTGCTAAAATCGTGTTGCCAGGAACGATAAAATATTCTTCTTCTTCGTGGAATTCATTCAATATCACGAAAACATAAATATACTCTGGATGGACGCTCTCTTTGCTGATAGGAAAACAGTTTTTAGACCGTAATGTTTTAACCTGAATATTAAATGTGCGGTCGATTTTTGGATTGTGTGCAAAAATATCAATCGCTTTTGCATTACCAAATGTTATGGATACCTGATATTTCCGCTTGAAAAGTTTGCCAGCAACTAAAAATTCACCAGCCATACCTGTCAACTGCGTATCTCCACTCACCGTGTATTTACCTTCTGTCATTATTATGCTCCTTTTTTTACTCTCCGCCATTATTGTCCTCCTGATTTTTCTAAGCATTATTAATAATATGACTCAGGCTATTATAAAATCAAACGATGATATTGCAATCTGAAATCAAAATATCCTCCATCTACTAATTATGCTCTATGCCACCGTCGTTGTAAGGGGGAATTGAAGATGTCAGGAACCTTTATTTCAGGAACCTGTACCAGTACGTGCTGAATAATCCCTTGAAGCCCTTGCATGGGCTGTTTTTCGTGGGTTTAGAGCGGTTTTGGGGGTGTTTTTTGTCCCTGTTATAATGGTTGTGCCTCCGTTTGCCTGGCGTTATAATGCTGCTGAACGGATTTTTGTCGTTTTATACGCGGTCTGGCGGTTGTTTTTGGCTTTGATGGCGGCTGGGCTTGCACTTGAGAATCGTTATGCAGGAGACTTGTAAGGATGGCTGATAGCGACAACAGACAAGTGGACATGTCAATGAACCCCCGGATCCAGCGGGACCGCCAGTTGATCATTGAGTCGCGGCAAAAGGGGAAAATAGCGACATTAAAGACGTTTATTCGCCTTTCCGGCCCCGGCTGGCTTCAAAGCGCTATTACCTTAGGCGGCGGCTCGCTCTCTTCGAGCCTGTACCTCGGCGTGCTCGTCGGATTCAGCTTCCTCTGGCTTCAGCCGCTGGCTATGATACTCGGCGTTATCATGCTGAGCGCCATCTCCTACGTTACCCTCTCGACCGGGCAGCGACCGTTCAGGGCGATCAACGAACATGTAAACCCCGTCCTCGGATGGAGCTGGCTCATCGCCGCCATGATGGCAAACCTCGTGTGGTCCATGCCGCAGTTCGCATTAGCCACCGCCGCACTCCAGCAGAATCTCCTCCGCGACGTCGTCGGGACCGAGGCGATGCCCGACCCGTGGGGCAAGATCGTCGTCAGCATCGCCATCCTTGCCGTCGCGATCACCTTCGTAATGCTCTACAACGCCGGCGGAAAGGGAGTAAAAATCTTCGAGATCATTATAAAAGCCATGGTCGCTCTGGTAGTCTTCTGCTTTATCACCGTCGTAGTCAAGATGAGCATCGAGGGCGTGATCGACCTGCGGGTCGTACTCCGCGGCTTTATTCCCAATCTGGGCCTGCTCTTTAAGCCAGCGGAGGCCTTTGGCCCCGTCATCGAACAGGTGCAGGAGTCCTGCCAGGTCTTCTGGACTTCGAAAATAGTTTCCCAGCAGCGAGACGTCATGGTAAGCGCATTTTCCGCCGCTGTCGGCATCAACATGACCTTCCTGCTCCCGTATTCGATGCTGAGAAAGGGATGGGACAAGGAATTTCGCGGCCTGGCCATTTTCGATCTTTCCAACGGCCTGTACCTGCCATACGTCCTTGCAACTGTATGTGTCAGCATCGCATCCGCCTCCCAGTTCCACGCTATGCCCGCGGAAGGATTCCTCAATGACGTGGGCACAAACGGACAGGTCGTCCAGCCGGCGGCAAACCTTGTCGGCCCCTTCAACGGCCTGCTCAAGGCCCGCGTGAGATTCGAGGCCGGCGACGCTTACGACCAGATGTCGCCTGAGGAGATAACCGATCGCGTAAACGCGCTGCCCGTCGCCGACAGGCAGATGGCTGCCACGCTCGTCACCCGCGACGCCTTCAATCTCGCCGACTCATTGGCCCCGCTGACCGGCAAGGTCTTTTCGCACTTCGTCTTCGGCATCGGCGTACTCGGCATGGGTATCGGCGCGGTAACAATGCTAATGCTCATAAACGGCCTGGTTCTCTGCGAGATGCTCAACTTGCCCGCCAAGGGCTGGCCCCAGCGGATCGGCTCGCTCATGGTCTCGGTCGGCATACTCGGCCCGTTCTTCTGGAGCGACGCAAAGCTGTGGCTCGCGATCCCGACATCGATGTTTGCGTTGGTCCTGCTGCCTATCGCGTACTTTACCTTCTACCTCCTGATGAACCAGCGGACCCTTCTCGGCGATAATATGCCCACCGGCGTCAAACGCGTGGTGTGGAACGTGCTCATGGCCATCGCCGGCGGCGTTGCCGGATTCGGCAGCATCTGGGGGCTCTGGTCAAAACTGAGATTCGTCGGCATCGCCATACTCCTGGCATTTATTGGCCTGGCACTGGTCGTACAGATCATCCGCGCCGGCAAAAAACCGACTCCTTCGGACTAAGTCCTATGGAAACCGATATTACGATCCGGTCCGCCAGGCTCTATCTCATTGGCGTTAAGACGCGAATGCCGCTGAAGTTCGGCCCCGAGACGCTCACCAGCGTCGAATGTGCCCGCGTTTGCCTGACCGCAGGCGACAGCCGCGGACAAACCGCCGTCGGGTGGGGCGAAACGCCGCTAAGCGTTCAGTGGGCCTGGCCAAGTAAGCTGCCATACAGCGAACGGTTCGATGCAATGCGGTCGCTGTGCGTAATGCTCGCGGAGGCATGGGCCGATTTTGGCGCCAGCGGACACCCCATCGAGATCGGCGCCGATTTTATCGACTCGGTGCTGCCGGGCCTGCTCGAAAAGGTTAATTCCGCCAGGGGCGCCCAAGCCGAACCAATGCCGTGGCTTGCAGCCCTGATCTGCTGCTCCGCATTTGATATCGCCGCCCACGATGCCTACGGAAAGCTGCTGGGGCGCGATGTTTATACGACCTACAATGCCGAATTCATGAACAAAGACCTCTCCGGATTCCTGCAAAGCGCCCCGGACAGGGACATCTCCTTCGCAGGCAAATATCCGCAGGATTTTCTTTCCTCGCCCCGGGCCGATAAGCTGCCCGCATGGCATCTGGTAGGGGGCAAGGACCCTCTGGACGAATCGGAGCTGACCGGCGATGAGCCCGATGACGGCTATCCCGTTCTCCTGGCCGACTGGATAAAACGCGATGGCCTGACCTGTCTGAAGGTCAAGCTCCGCGGCAACGATCCCGAATGGGACTACGACCGCCTGCTAAAGGTCGGCGAGATAGCTATCGCCAACGGAGTCGGATATCTCAGCAGCGATTTTAACTGCACCGTAACCGACCCGGCTTATGTAAACGATATCCTCGACAGGCTCAAGAGCGATCGCCCGAAGATTTACGAAACGATCCTTTATGTCGAACAGCCGTTTCCCTATGACCTCGAGCGGAATCGGATTGACGTTCATAGCGTCTCAGCCCGCAAGCCGCTCTTTATGGACGAAAGCGCACACGACTGGAAACTCGTCCGCCTCGGCAGGCAGTTGGGCTGGACCGGCGTTGCACTAAAGACCTGCAAGACCCAGACGGGCGCTCTGCTTAGCCTGTGCTTTGCCCGGGCCCACGATATGGCCCTGATGGTGCAGGACCTGATGAACCCCAGGCTCGCCCAGATGCCCCACGTCCTGCTCGCCGCACACGCAGGGACGATAATGGGTGTCGAGACCAACGCAATGCAGTTCTACCCCGCCGCATCCCAGCCGGAAGAGCAGGTCCACCCCGGAATATATGCAAGGCGAAACGGCCAGGTCGACCTTTCGACCGTAACCGGCCCGGGCTTTGGCTACCGACTCGACGAGATCGGCAGAAAACTGCCCGAACCTGCCGCTGAATTTGGAAACTGAATCCGCAAATGGAAACCGGGTCCGCGATATGAAGTGGAAAGCAGGCCGGCGATATGAATATGTTTGACGAGAATAACGAACAATTGGAAAAGGCCGCTGGGCAGGTCGTCGCCGATATGGTAGCGGCTGGCGTTGCCTGTAAGAAGATTTATACCGACTCACGAGTCGGCAAGGACTACTTCAACCTCACCACCGAAGATGCCTTCGACAAGGACCTCGTCGTTATCGTCCTCTCCGGCTATCCCGAACAGACCGGCGTCTGGTCGTACACGCTGGTAAGCGACAACCGCATCGAAGAATCGAGCATGGAGCCGTATTTCGCCGAATTTGCAGCCCACGAGATCGGCCTGGTTGTGATAAACCCGAACTGCCTGGCCCCGGATATCGAAGGCGACAGTTTCGTCTATCAACTCGAAAAGGTCCTCGCCGACATTGGCCCCGACAAAAAGATCGGCCTCGTCGGCTTCTCCATGGGCGGCAAGGTCCTCGTCGATTTTCTCGAACAGCGCCCCGAACTCATAGGCCGCATAGCAGGACTTGTACTGATCGACCCGACCCTCCCAAACCGCCTGAAAACCCAAAACATCCGCCAACTTCTCGACAACGACACCCTCCTGATAGCCTCACAGGGCCAGCAGCACTGCCCCGGAGAGATCGCAGCCATACTACTCGAAATAGAAAAAATATCATTCGAAGGCCTACACGGCCAAATGCCAAACAAGGCCCTTGAGGAAGTACTAAAATTTTACGCCGAACGTATATAGCACTAACAACAACGGTAATTGGTGTTCGTGATAATATGATGGAAGTGTAGACAGACCGCATGTGGCGGGCGAGCTGATTTGAAAGGATGGGAAAATGTTTGAGTTTCGGGCAATTTGCAAGTGCACGATTCTTATTGGTATTGTATTTGTTGTTTCAAATACCGGGTTTGCCATTGTCAACTATGACAATCATCCCGACTTGGAAAAGGCGATGATTTATGACCTAAGCATCCGCCCGGACTACTTTCGTAAGCCCAACGGCCAACGGGATGAAGAGAGATACGACCAGGCCGTCGAAGATGCCAACGGCATCGAAGCAGTCAAGCACTATCTTGCATATATCGAGGATGTTGACGAATCATTCCAGCGGGTAAGGATCTACGCTAGACTGATAGATATATATACCGGTGGGGTCAGCCATAAAGTGACTTCCTCTGATAAGATAGATCGTCCTACCGCCATTATGTATGCCAGGAAGATTCTGGCCGAAGAACCCACCAGGATCGGGAGTGCAACGATAGATGCAAGGGCAGTGCTCACGTCGAAGCGAAAAGCACCTAAAGAGAGTTATTACGCATTGATGGATTATCGTGACTGGCTGCTTAGTATAGATGCCGAACAGGTAAGAGATAACTTTCTGCCGTCAAGGCCTGGCAGTCATAAGCTAGCCGGCGATTATGTAGAGAATATGATGTCGAATCTTCAGCAGCGTGCATATACAGCCGAGCTTAACTTGGCCCGTGAAGCATATACCCTTGCAAGGACTTCCGGGCCTCGCTCACGTCCGGTGGATGCGAAGCACTTATTTGAACTTATTGACAAGTATCCCGGCACGACCGCCGCTTTCCAGGCGCATAGGTACCTGATCGATCTGAAGCCGTCGCTGACTGAACGGGCCCTGAAGAAATTGGACAAGTACAAGGTTGACGAAGAACCTCGCCGGCCTGTATCTCCAAAAATGAAGAGTTCACTTGGCTATAGGAAAAAATGACATGAGACCAATACCGGGAGGAGCAATGTTGAATCGACGTAAATTTCTGAAGGCTGTTGGCCTGGGCGCTGCGACATTAACCATGGGCGGTCGCGTTTTAGCCGCTCCGAAGAACGATCGGCCTAATGTTCTGTTTATTGCCATTGATGACATGAACGACTGGATGGGATGCCTTGGCGGGCATCCGCAGGTTAAGACGCCGTTTATTGACGATCTTGCCAAACGCGGGGTTCTTTTTACGAACGCCCACTGCGCTGCGCCCCTGTGCAATCCCTCGAGGGCAGCCGTCTTCAGCGGGCGCCAGCCCTTTAATACCGGCGTTTACGACAACAGTAGCAGCCTGGACTCCATGAAATCCGAACTTGTACTCCTGCCGCAGGCATTCAAGTCTGCCGGCTACCAAACCTACGGGACCGGCAAACTGCTCCACAAGGGCAGCAAGGGTCTCTGGGACCAGGAATTCTTCACGGAGCAACGATGGAGCCCCTTCGAAGGGGACCAGGTCAAGTACACCAAGGCCGAACTGCCAAGCAAGAAAACCGACAACCCGCGGCACGTCATCAAATTCGGTGCCGATGGCCGCAAGATCGTCCTGCCCCTTAACCGTATGCCAAGCGACCGCCGCCCCGAAACCACCGACGGCGAATCCTTCGACTGGGGACCTCTCGACGTCCGCGACGACCAGATGGGCGACGGACAGATCACCGACTGGGCAATTGACCGCCTCGACTCGCATCGAGAGCAAAATGACGCCTCGCCGTTCTTCTTAGCTGTAGGTTACTACCGGCCCCATATTCCGCTCTTCGCCCCGAGTCGATATTTCAAGGACTACCCGGAGGAGAAGACTATTTTGCCCCCGATCCGCGAAGATGATCTCGATGACGTCAGCGAAACGGCGAAGAAATGGGCCATCGAGGCTGTGACCGCCGGCAGCCACGCAACCGTTCTGGAAAATGACGAGCACAAGGCCGCAGTCGCCGCGTACTTAGCCTGCGTTACCTTCATCGACGCCCAAGTCGGACGCCTGCTAAAGGCCCTCGGCAAAAGCGGCCAAGCCGACAACACCGTCATCGTCCTCTGGGGCGACCACGGATGGCACCTCGGCGAAAAGCAGCATTGGGGCAAGTGGACCGGATGGGAACGCTCGACACGCGTGCCGCTGATTCTTGCTGTCGGAGATGATGTTCACCGCATGGGTAACAAAGTTACCCATCCTACAAAGCTCCCCAAGCCGTTTGCACGTAACCAGGAGTGCTCAGCGCCGGTAACTCTGATAGACATGTACCCGACACTTGTGGATATCTGCAATATTGACGATGTAGCCGGTCTTGACGGCCAGTCGCTTACAGGCCTGCTGGCCGATCCGTCTCAGCCGAGCAACCGCGTAGTCGTTACGACCTTCGGCGAAGGCAACTATTCCCTTAGGGGCAACCGGTACCGCTACATCCGCTACGCCGACGGCTCCGAGGAACTCTACGACCACAAGCACGACCCGAACGAATGGAAAAACCGAGCTGACGACCCGGAACTGGCCCGTGTCAAACGAGCAATGAAACGCAAACTACCGTCATAAACCGAATAAACAGAAACTGATATTAAAAGGAATGTTTTCATGCTGATAAAGAGAATCGACGAAGTTCCGGCTGTGCCTGTTGAGATGGATGGAGCCAAAGATGTTAGCGTCCGCGTCCTCTTCGGGCCCGATGACGCTGCGCCAACCTTCGCCATGCGGGTTTTCGACCTCGACAAGTCCGGCCACACACCCTATCACAGCCACCCCTTCGAGCATGAGGTCATCGTATTGGGTGGCGAGATCATAGCCGTAACCGAAACCGCCGAAACCCCGTTAACCGCAGGCGATGTCGTGATGATGATGCCGGACGAGACCCACCAGTTCAGGAATGCCTCAAATACCGACAAAGCCAGAATGGTATGCCTCGTCCCGATCCAGTACCAAAAGTAGCCGGGCAGGGGGGCTTTAGCCTATGCCCAAGCCCCTGACAGAGCTTGACTTATCGGCATAAACCTGCTATCCTAACAAAAATGTGCCTTAAGACTTCGTAGGATGGGTAACTTGTTACCCATGCTGCCCACTATCGACCAACGACCAGCGACTAATTAATTGGAGTAGATGAATGAAAAGACGTGATTTTCTGAAAAATTGCCTCGCCCTTGCCGCCAGCGGTGTCATTATCTCGAATCGCAACCTCAGCGTACACCTCGCCCCCAAAAAGCCCAACGTCCTTTTCATCATTTCCGACGATCTGTGTACCGCCCTTAGCGGCTTCGGCCATCCGCAGTGCAAGACACCGAACCTCGACCGGCTGGCCCGCCGCGGCATGATCTTCGAGAGGGCGTACTGCCAGTATCCCGTTTGCGGACCGTCGCGGGCATCTATCATGACCGGCCAGTACCCCACGGCAATAGGCACCACAAAGAACGGCAGCGGCAGCGAATTCCGCTCAAGGTATCCCGACCTGATGACGATGTCGCGATTCCTGCGGACCCAGGGCTACTATGCCGCCAGGGTCAGCAAGATATACCACATGGGAATACCCGGCGACATCCTCGAAGGAACCGCTGGGGTGGACGACCCGCTCTCATGGGATGAGGCGATAAACATTAAGGGCCCGGAACAAAACGCACCCGGCGACTTCGAAGACCTCTGCCCCGGCGTCACCCATCAGGGTGTCGACTTTGTAAAGGTCGAAGCTGACGGCGACGACCTCGTTCACGCCGACGGAATGGCCGCCCAGCACGCGATCGGCCTGATGCAGAAGCTACAGGACAGACCCTTCTTCCTCGGCGTCGGACTCGTTCGGCCCCATGTGCCGCTGGTGGCGCCAAGGCCGTATTTCGCGCCATATCCGCACGAGACGATGAACCTGGCCGACGCTGTCGAAGGCGATCTCGACGATGTTCCCGAGGCGGCCCAATCACAGAGCAACGCCGCAAAATACCACATGAGCGAACTTCAGCAGCAAAAGACGCTCGGGGCATATTACGCCTCGGTGTCGTACATGGACGCGCAGGTCGGAAAGCTGCTCGACGAACTCGACCGGCTCAAGCTAACCGAAAAAACCGCCGTCATCTTCACAAGCGACCACGGATACAACCTCGGCCAGCACTCCTGCTGGCAGAAGCTAAGCCTCTGGGAAGATTCCGTCCGCGTACCGTTTATCGTCTCGGTGCCGTGGCTGGCACGATCGGGCTCGGGATTCCGGAGGACATACAAGGTTACCGAGCTGATCGATCTGTTCCCGACCGTTGCCGAGCTATGCAACGTTCAGCCGCCCGAAGGCCTGCCCGGATCGAGCCTGGTGCCGCTGCTGAAAGACCCCAAAGGCAGCGGCTGGGACGACAAGGCAGCCTACACGATCACAAAATCCGACGGCGACTCCCTGCGAACCGACCGGTGGCGATACAACGAATGGAACGCCGGCGCCCAGGGCGTAGAACTCTACGACCACGAAAACGACCCAGCCGAATTCACAAACCTCGCTCTTGATCCCGCCTATCAGGACACATTAGCCGAAATGGCCCAAAAAATGAAAACAGCACGCCAGCGGGCAAGCCAGTTGAATCCTGGATAATAAGCAGCACTGTTTCTGCCTGAATTCGCATAAGATATACGCTGGGTGGTGGTCCCGGCTCGCCAGGATTTAAGCAGTAAACCGATGGAAAAGCCCAAAAACAGCGGCATACGCAACTGAGTGGTCCATCCCGCGAGACTCATAAATGTAAAATCTGGCGAAAAAAGTATTTTCCTTATATAAAAATGGGACCCAGGTCCGTCATATAGTCAGCGAACGTTCGTTCTTGATATCAATTACGGTAGACTTCGATGCTCGAAGACAAATTGCTCATATGGAAACTGAAATGCGGCAATAGAGATGCTCTGTGTCTGCTCTATGAAAAGTACAAGGATACACTCAGAACGATAGCCGGTTCAATGCTCCGCGACAGCCATGCTGCAGAAGATGTTCTTCATGATGTTTTTGTGGCATTTGCCGAAAAGGCCGGGCAGTTTCGCATACGGACAAACTTGAAGGGCTACTTGATTACTTGCCTCGTCAACCGGGTTCGTGATGAGTTTCGTCGAAAACACCCGCAGATGATCGAGTTGGATAAAGCCGGGCAAATCGGCTCAGACGCAGATTGTCCCGAAAGCCGGATACGGGCGAAGGAACTATCCCGGGTCCTGACAGATGCCCTGGCGGCAATTCCATTTGAGCAGCGGGAAGTGATAGTGCTGCACCTTAATGGCGGGCTGAAATTCAGAGAAATAGCCAAAGTGCAGCAAGCATCGATTAGTACCGTTCATGGAAGATACAGATATGGATTGAAGAAACTGCGCACGATTCTAAATGGGGAACTTGAAAAATGAATCCGAAAGAAAACGCAGAGAAGTTGATAAGAGAACTGGTCTTAACCGGGACCGGCGATGCCGATAATCGCATTCTTAAAGATGCGTTGGCGGCATACGAAAAATCAGAAACCAGTAAAGCGGCTGAACCGCCGCCTATTATTTGGAGAATAATTATGAATAAACCAATTTCAAAACTTGCAGCAGCGGCAATAATCATGGTTGCCGTGTTTGGGATTACCCTTTGGGACAAGACTGTAACTCCTGTATGGGCAATCGAAGACACGATAGAATTGTTGGCAAGATTTAGCGGAATGCACTTTAAAGGGATATTATTGGATGAAGAAGGGAAAGCGGTATCCTTTGAGGCCTGGGCCAGAGCTAATGAAGAACAAACAGCATCAAATCATCTTCGAATCGAATCTGAGACAGGTGCAATTCAAGTTGTTTCGGGGGCTCAACGCTACCAATATGATCCAGCAACAGCAATAGTAAAAATTACAGAAGGTTATGGGACAGCAATAAACCCGTGGCCTGGACCTGATTTCTTCGAATCATTACAGGAAATGGTATTAGATTGGAAGGAAACTTATGGCAAAGACCCGGCAACAAACAGGGATCGGGTTTTTGTCACATGCAGTCATCCCGCAGCACCCGATCCGCGTTCCTGGAGGTTTGAGTTTGATGTTGAATCCAAATTGCCGGTAAGTATAAAACAATGGGACAACATGAAAAGAGAGGGCCTGCCCGGTTTTAATGTAGAGTCAGTTACCTTTTTGGAAACCTTACCTGATGAATTGTTTGATTTTGAGATACCTGAAGGTGCAAAAGTTATTTCCGCCCTTGCTGAAAGGAACAAGAAACTAAAGGATCCAAACTCTGGCATGCTGCTTGGGGATATGAATGAAGAGCAGGCCTGCATGGAAATTACAAGACGTTACTGGCAAGCAGTCATCGAAGATAATTGGCAGACAGTTGCGATATTAAGCCCAACATCAACTGCTGAGGAATGGGAAAATAAATATAGTGGCAGCAATTTCGAGGAAATTGTCGAAATCATAGAGCCATATCAGGAATATGGGGCTACTATTGTACCTTCTAAAATAAGATTTGAGGGTAACGTCACCAGAACAATAAGTGTTTCCATATTATTCAGGGAAATCGGCGGCCAACGATCATGTATAATAGTGAATACATGTATACAGGATTGGGACTAAGATGTAAATGTAGAATGATCATAGACCTTTAGGCGCAGATTAAGCACTGCTGGGATTAAACAACCCGGCAGTGCTTTTTTAACTAACCAGTACGTGATCCGGTTTAACGCCGACAGGGATGCGTCCAGGGCTGGTTTTACTCATGCCTCCGATACGGCAATGATTTTTGTTGCATTTTCAGATGTTAAGCAGTATATTGCCATGCGGAGGAACTAAGCGATTTTCGGATAACACTATAATTAAACGGAGATTTTAATGCGAACTTGCCTTAAATTGATGACTGTTATTAGCCTGACTGTTCTGCTGTTTTGCCAGTCTGCGGCTTTCGGCGGCAAACAGTCCACTTCTGAAACTTCGTCCGATGACAATTTCGATGTCGACCGCGACGAGGTCATCTGCTTTGCCCTTTATACCGTCAGCGATAACATCATGAAGCTCACCGCCCAGCTCTATCCGCTCAAGGATGGCGAGGACCGCTGGGTCCGGCTCGAGCTTAAGCAAAATGGCCGATGGAAACAGGCTGCCATGATCAAAGTCATCGAGGACGGCTGGACCGCACCGTTTCGCATTGAAAGATGGGACGACACGAAAGACGTGCCATACCGCGTCCGTCACGGCAAAAAAGCCTCATACGAGGGCCTGATCCGCAAAAACCCCGCAGACAAACAGGAAATCGTCGTAGCCGCCTTCACCGGCAATTCCGTTAATCCTTCCGATGGCGGCGACATCTCCCGCGATGACATTGTCGAAAATGTAAAAGCGATCGACGTCGACCTGCTCTTCTTCTCTGGTGACCAGGTCTACAATCACAACCAGCACTACAAATACTGGCTGAAGTTCGGACGCGATTTCGGCGAGATCATAAAGGACCGCCCGACTGTAACGATCCCCGACGACCACGACGCCGGCCAGCCCAACCTCTGGGGCGAAAGCGGAAAGGCCGCTCAACTCAGGGGCGCAAGCGACGGCGGATACCTTCAGACCGTCGAATACGTCAAGGCCGTCGAGCGTGCCCAGACGAGCCACCTGCCCGACCCATACGATCCGACACCGATCAAACGCGGGATCGGAGTCTATTACACCGACCTGAACTGGGGACGGATCAGCTTTGCGATATTAGAGGACCGCAAGTTCAAGACGGGACCGGCTGGTATTGTTCCGAAGATGGGCAAGCGGCCCGACCACATAACAGACCCCGACTACGAACCCCGCACCATCGACGTCCCTGAGGCCGTTCTCCTTGGCGACCGCCAGCTTGCTTTCCTCGACGACTGGGCACAGGATTACACCGGCGCCGACATGAAAGTTGCGCTCTCACAGACGATCTTCTGCGGCGGAGCCCACATCCACGGCGGGGTTGGCGGACGACTCCACGCCGATATGGACTCCAACGGATGGCCCCAGGCCGGACGCAACAGGGCCATCGTCGCACTGAGAAAGACCTTCGCCTTCCACCTGGCAGGCGACCAGCACTTAGCGACAATATTCCACCACGGCGTAAACGACTGGCGAGATTCGATAGTATCATTCTGCGTTCCGTCGATCGCCAATCTCTATCTTAGATGGTGGTCCCCCATCGCCGAGGGCCTCAATCGTAACCCCGGCGACCCGCCATATCTCGGCGACCACTACGACGGATTCGACAACATGGTAACCTGCTACGCCGTCGCCAATCCGTCAAAGGAAGGCAGCGGCGGCAAACTAAACACCAGGGCGGCCGGTTTCGGCGTCGTCAGGTTCAACAAGAGCACCCGAAAAATAACCATGGAATGCTGGCCGAGAAACGTCGACATCACCGACCCGAAGATTAAGCCCTATCCCGGCTGGCCGCGGACCATCGACCAGACCGACAACTACGGACGCAAACCGATCGCGTATCTGCCAACGATCAAGGTAAAAGGCCAAAGAGCACCAGTCGTCCAGATCGTCGACGAATCGGACGGGAGCATCGTATACACCATCAGAATAAAAGGCTCGACCTTCAAGCCCAAGGTCTTCCGCGAAGGGGCCTACACCGTCCGCATAGGCGAGGGCCGAACCCAAAAGACCTTCACCGGCGTCGAATCACTACCCCTCGACAAGGAGGAAACACTCGAAGTAAAGTTCTAAACCGGGCTTGACCGAAAGAGAGCAATTTGATACAATATCGGCACCAAGACACAACACCGAAGAACGGGTGGCAGCGTGTTTGGCGAAGCCAAACCGATGGTGGGTGGCATTGTGCATAAGCCCATCGGTTTGCTGCGCAAACACGCTGCCACCCAGCGCATATTAAACCGGCAAGGTGGGCTTTAGTTTGGTAGGGTGGGCCCTGGCCCACGCTGAAAATTCCAATGACTAACTACTATCGACCAACGACTATCTACTAAATAAGGAGTGATTCGATGAAAAGGCGTGATTTCCTGAAAAACTGCCTCGCCGCAGCCGCAGGGGGGGTAATGCTCTCGAACAGGGGCATCGAGGCCATCAGAACCAAGAACCAAAAGCCCAACTTCCTCTTCGTCATCGCCGACGACTGCACCTTCCGCGACATCGGCTGTTACGGCGGACAGGCCAACACCCCCAACATCGACAAGCTCGCCACAGAGGGGATGCTCTTTACCCAGTGCTTCCAGGCCGCACCAATGTGCTCGCCGACACGCCACAACATCTACACCGGCCTCTACCCCGTACACAGCGGGGCGTACCCGAACCACACCTACGTAAAAGACGGAACAAAAAGCGTAGTCCACTACCTCTCCGATCTCGGCTACCGCGTCGCCTTAAGCGGCAAGACGCACATCAAACCCATAGAGTCCTTCCCGTTCGAATACTCGAAGACAGATAACAACCCCGACTTCGCGATCCTCGACACCTTCATGGCCGAATGCATAGAAACCGAGACCCCGTTTTGCATCTTCGCCTGCTCCAACGAGCCGCACTCGCCGTGGAACAAGGGCGACGCCTCGCAGTACGACGCTGCAACGATCAAGCTGCCCCCGTACTTCGTCGACACCCAGGAGACCCGCGACAACATGGTAGACTACCTCGCCGAGATAACCTACTACGACGGTCAGGTCGGCGAGGCGCTGGCCCTGCTCGACAAGCACCAAGTCGCGGGCAACACACTCGTAATAGTAGTCAGCGAACAGGGATCGAGCTTCCCGTTCGGAAAGTGGACCTGCTACGATACCGGCCTCCAGTCGGCCTGCATAGCAAGATGGCCCAAAAAAATACGCCCCGGTTCGGTAAGCGACGCCATGATAGAATACCTCGACGTCCTGCCGACCTATATCGAGGCAGCCGGAGGAACGCCGCCGCCCGAACTCGACGGAAAGAGCCTCCTGCCGGTGCTGTTTGGAAAGGCGAAAGAGCACAAGCAGTATGTCTTCGGCGAGATGACGACGCGCGGCGTAATCAACGCCCCAAAGCATTTTGGCATCCGTTCAATTCGCTCGCGAAAGTTCAAATACGTGTGGAACTTCACGCCGGAGGTTAAGTTTCAGAACGCCTGCACCAAATCGAGCATCTTCGAATCATGGAGAGAAAAGGCGACAAGCGACCCCGACGCAGCCGACAAGGTCCGCCGGTATG
>DAOVVQ010000024.1 GCA_030637065.1 Planctomycetota bacterium | reverse complement strand
GGTAACCGCACAGGCCGTTATCTCGATGCATCCGCCCGAAAACGTCCGACCCTCCCGTATCTTCGATCCGTGTATCCCGAAACAGGCTCATATCTCTTACTCGCTTTCGGGCGGCACCCTGCCCGATGGCCCGCGCGGCAAAAGAGTGAGCGCCCATTTCCTGTGGAAGTCAAAGGACCTTGCCAAGTGGGAATACATGCATCCGTTCGTCGAAAATGACCGCTACTCGCGCGTCGGCGATGACGGTGCGTGCCCGTACTTCTGGCCCATCGGCGACGACAAGCACATCCTGCTGCACTACAGCCATACCAGCGGCGGAAAGTTCCTGATCGGCGATTACGACAAGAGACGCGACAAATTCGTAGTCACCAACGGCGGAAACTTCAATTTTGGCCCATCCGCACCCTGCGGCGTTCACGCACCGTCGGCATATCCCGATGGCAAGGGCGGGGTGATCGCTATTTTCAACATGAATCCCGGCAAACCTACGAAAGACTGGACCCAGATCATGACGCTGCCGAGGCGACTGACTCTTCCACCGGAAGGTTCGTTCGATCCGCTGTTGATCGAGCCAGCCGGCGATATCGAATCGCTGCGGTACGGGCATAAACATGTCGCTGGAGTGGAACTGCCGGCGAACAAGGAAGTCGTCCTCAAGAATATCAAGGGTAATGCGATGGAGATCGTCGCAGAGATATATCCTGAGAGATCGCCAATGATCGAATTAAATGTTCTGCGGTCGCCCAATGCCGAGGAAGTCACCAGGATCAGGTTCTATAAGGACAGGGCCTACAAACACAGGGAATACGGAAGAACTGATCCAAAAGCTAAAAAACTCAATAGCTTCATAACTATTGATTCGGCGTACTCGTCGATCGCGTCCGATGTGCGATCGCGGGCACCCGAGATGGCCGAGGTGTTCATTGACAGGAATGAGCCATTGCAGTTGCGTGTCTTCATCGACAAGAGCGTCGTCGAGGTATTCGTAAACGGCAGGCAGTGCGTGGCGCAACGAGTCTACCCGGACAGAAAAGACAGCGTGGGCGTATCGCTGCGTTCACAGGGCAGCGGTGCCCTGCTCAAATCGCTCGACGCATGGCAGATGAAAAGCATATATTAAGAGGACTGATAATGAACAGACGTGATTTTCTGAAGAACTGCGTAGCAGCCGCAGCCGGCGGCGTTGTCCTGTCGAATCGTTCGCTTAAAGTCGAAAGCATAAAACTGCCCAACTTTGTCATCATCTTCATCGACGACATGGGCTATGGCGATATCGAGCCCTTCGATTCACCCGTCAACAAGACGCCGCACTTAAATCGTATGGCCGAAGAGGGTGTGACGTTCAGGTCGTTTTATGTCGGCTGGACAGCGTGCTCTCCTTCGAGGGCCTCGCTGCTGACGGGTTGTTATGCCAAACGTGTGGGCTTTGACGGCAAGGTCAACTTCCCCGGCGAGCCGCGCGGACTCAATCCGACCGAGATCACCATTGCCGACATGCTAAAGGCCCAGGGCTACACGACGGGCTGTTTCGGCAAGTGGCACCTCGGAGATCAGCCGGAATTTATGCCGAACAAGCAGGGTTTCGACTACTACTACGGCACCCCCTACTCGAACGACATGTGGCCGCTGGGAGCTGCTTCAAGGAACTACCCGCCGCTGCCGGTCATGCGAAATGACAAAGTCGACTGGGTAGTCGAAGACGGCGACGACCAGGCGATGCTCTGCAAGGCCTTCACCGACGAAGCCGTGGCCTTCATCCGCCGCAACAGGCACAAACCCTTCTTCGTCTACCTGCCGCACTCATTTGTTCACGGGCCCCGCTTTGCCAGGGCCGAATTCATGGCTGCCGCCGGAGGCGATGTAAACCGTGCGCACGTCGAGGAATGCGACTGGAGCGTGGGACAGGTACTCGGTACCCTTCGCGAACTCAACCTCGACAAGAACACGCTCGTGATCTTCACCTCGGACAACGGCCCAGCCGGAGGCATGACAGCAGCGCCGCTTCGCGGAAAAAAAGGCGGCCCCGTCTACGAAGGACACATGCGCGAACCGACCCTGGCATGGTGGCCGGGAAAGATCCCCGCAGGCTCGGTCTGCGACGGGATCGCAACCACGATGGATCTGCTGCCGACCTTTGCAAAGCTCGCCGGAACGGAGGCGCCGACAGATCGCGTCATCGACGGAAAAGACATCTCGAAACTGCTCCTGGAACCAGGTTCAAAGTCGCCTCATGACAGGGTCTTCTACAAAGAGACCGGCGTTCGCCTCGGCAAATGGAAGCTGCTCGTCGGCGACAGTAAGGATTGGGAACTCTACGATCTCGAAACCGACCTCAGCGAGCAAAATAACGTCATCGCCGAGCACCCCGAGATCGCTAATCAGCTCGAAGAGCTACTGACCGCCCATCTTGCGGAGATCGAAGAGAACTTTAGACCGGCGGCCTTTGCCGAAAACCCGAAAACTATCCTTCCCCGGCCCGAGTAGAACCGCCGAAAACAGACTTTAGAAGAAAAAGAGACCGTTAAATGAAGACTAATATCCTGCTGATCGCTATTTGCCTGCTCCTGGGCGGCTGTTCTGTTTCCCGATACAGCGACCCGACCGCCGACGTTACCAACCCAGCCACCCAGATACCGGAATCGGTAAAGCCCCTGTTCGATACATTCGTTCGCGATACTTATGTCACCCTCGGCGGCGATGGCAATTATTACCTGACCGGAACGACCGTGCGAAAAGGCCGGTTGAGCGCACGCGACTGGAACCTCGGGATCGAGTTGTGGAAAAGTGGCGACCTGAAAAACTGGCAATACCTCGGCTTCGCCTGGGAATTTGATAAGGATGGGACATGGCACAAGCCCTTTCACATCCAGAAACAACCCACGGAGTTTCTCGGCCAAAAACTGGAAAGCAAACGCCGCTCGGTCCTGGCGCCGGAGATCCATTACATAAAGCGGCTGGACAATTATTTTATTGTCGCCTGCATGGGCACAAAATCCGGACAGCACCGGGCCGGCTCGTTCATCCTGAAAAGCACCACCGGCAAGCCCGAGGGACCCTACGAGAGCATCGAGGCCTGCAAGGACGGCCCGATAACCGACCGCATCGACGGCAGCCTCTTCGAGGATGACAACGGCGACATCTACATGATCGACCACGACGACAAGATCGCCAAAATGAAACCCGACATGAGCGGACCAGCCGAAGATTTCGTGCCCTTCAAGCAAACCCCCTACCCCGAGGAGCCGTATATCGAAGGAGGCTTCATCGTAAAAGAAGGCGGCAAATACCACCTGTTGCACGCGATATGGTCGAGAAAAGTCGAGGGCAAAGACGAGTACAGCTATAACGACGCCAAAACCAGCGAAAAATACACTTACGACTGCATCGTGGCGACCGCCGACAATATTTACGGACCGTATTCAAAACGATACAATGTCATAACACACGGCGGACACAACAACTTCTTCAAAGACAGGAACGGAAAATACCAGGCTACCACTTTCTGGAACCCGGTGGGGATCGTCGGTGCAACGCTTAAGCACAGCGCGCGACCGTCGATCATACCGCTAAAATTCGAAAAAGGAAAATTCCACATCGACTACAACTGATACCGCCCTGTACAGGGGAAAAAAGGAACCTTATTATGTATACTCAACCGGATCAAACAGTTGAACATAAGAATTTGACAACACGCCTTAAAGGCATCTATCGGTCTTACAGGGACTCGCAGAAGAAACGCGGCCGTAAGAAAAAGGAGATGCTCCGCTCAAATAACAGAATCGCCTTTTATTCGTCGTTCATCAAAAAAGGCGATCTTTGTTTCGATGTCGGCGCCAATGTCGGCAACCGGACGGATACATTTTTGAAGATAGGCGCAAAAGTTGTTGCAGTCGAACCACAGCCCGATTGTATAGATACTCTCAATTCTCAGTTCGGTAAAGTCGATAATGTCACTATAGTTCCGAAGGCAGTCGACGCTTCGCCCGGCCACAGCTGCATAAACGTAGGCTCATCGTCCACACTTTCAACGATGTCGGACGAGTGGATCGACAGTATGAAAAAAAGCGGGAGATTTGACGGACACGACTGGGATAAAAAAATAAAGGTAGAGACGACCACGCTCGATCTGCTGATCGAAAAATACGGCATCCCGAGATTTTGCAAGATCGACGTGGAGGGATTCGAGTATAATGTATTGCAGGGGCTGACAAAGCCGGTTGGTTTTATCTCACTCGAATTCGCACCCGAATTTGTCGAGACGACCGTAAAGTGTGTAAACTACCTGCACTCCCTCGGCATGGACAGGTTTAACTATTCCAGCGGCGAGACAATGTCCTTTACTTTGCCGAAATGGATCGGCGAAGAAGAAATGGTCAAAATGTTGAGAGATATGCCAAAAGATACGAATATTTTTGGCGATATCTACGCCGTTTGCAGGGATGTATCCGATCTTTAGGCCCGGAATACAAGGGTTCGGCTTTACATATGATACCATAGACAAATTGTTGTCGATTCCGGATCGGCGGATTATTGAAAAAAATATTAACGGGATAGGCCGGTATCGCTTATCCACATGAAAGTAAGGAGAAATGTTATGCGTTTTGATTTAAGTGTGAAATTAGTGTGTGCGGCGATTTTTTGCATGGCAACGGCAGTGTGGGCGGATGACGCTCGGGATATTCTGGAAGCGAGCGGTGTCCGGGGCGGTCTGGTCGTTCATATCGGATGCGGCGACGGGCGACTGACGGCCGAACTGGGCAAAGCGGACAGCTACCTTGTGCAAGGCCTGGACACCCAACGCTCGCAGGTCGAAAAGGCACAGGGAAACATTCGAAAAACGGGCAGCTATGGAAAAGTCAGCGCGACGGTGTTTGACGGTCGCTCATTGCCTTACGCCGATGACCTCGTCAATCTCGTGGTCGCCACCGACTTAGGTTCGCTCCCGATGGCCGAAGTGACGCGGGTGCTTTGCCCCAATGGAGTGGCCTATATCAAACAAGGCGGAAGGTGGAAAAAAACCGTCAAACCCAGGCCGGCGGATATTGACGAGTGGACACACTATCTCTACGACTCGAAGAACAACGCGGTCTCGCACGATGCCAGGGTCGCCCCGCCGACCCGGCTGCAATGGGTCGGATCGCCGAAATGGACACGGAACCACGACCACATGAGCAGTCTGAGCGCAGCGGTCTCTTCTGGCGGCCGCGTCTTCTATATTGTCGACGAAGGGCCGACTTCCAGCGTGATGTTGCCGCCCGATTGGAAACTGGTCGCCCGCGATGCCTTCAACGGCACATTGCTGTGGGAGCGAGCGATCCCCGAATGGCAAACCGCGATCTGGCCCGCCAAATCGGGACCGGCACAGCTCCCCAGACGCCTGGTGGCCATCGACGATAAAGTCTACGTGACCCTCGGCATCAAATCGCCGGTCAGCGTCTTAGACGCCGCAACCGGCAAGACTCTCAAAACCTACAAAGGGACGGAACTTACCGAGGAACTCATTGTCTCCGGCGACCTCCTCTTCGTGACAACCAATGTCAGCCCCATCGAGCGGCCGTTGTTCCAACTCGACACGGTGCGCTGCTGGACCGAAGCAAGACGGGCCAAGAGCGGCCCGGACTGGTCGTGGAATCGCGAGATAGACCGGAAAAAGATCGTCGTTCTTGAGACCAGAACCGGCAAGGTGCTCTGGCAAACCGAGGACAGCATTGCGCCGATTACCTTGACGGCGAACGAACGGTTTGTATTTTATCATAATGGTGAAAAAGCGGTTTGCCTCGACAGAAAAACAGGACGGGAGATATGGAAATCCGAGCACTCAGCCACCCTCCAGACCGTGGGAACCCATGAGGCTCCGAACCTGGTGGCCTATGGAGAGGTCCTTCTTTTCTCACAAGGGCCGGGCGAAGTGGTCTCGATGTCGATCAAAGACGGAAAGACGCTCTGGTCCGGCAAACACGCCGGAACCGGACACCAGTCGTCATACGATCTCATGGTAGCCGGCGATCTGGTCTGGTCGACCATCGGTTCGGCCAAATCGAATAAAAACAGGAGATCAGCCGCACCAGATGCAAACAAACCCAAGTGGACTTATGTCGGCAGAGATCCCGTCACGGGAGAAGAAAAGATCGAGTTCCCTCCCGATTCCGATGCCTTCTGGTTTCATCACCGCTGCCATCGCGGACGGGCAACCGATAAGTACATGTTGATGTCGCGAACAGGAATCGAATACATCGACATCGCCACGGGCCACTGGATGCCGAATCATTGGATTCGCGGCGCCTGCATCTATGGCATCATGCCCGCCAACGGCCTGACCTACGCCCCGCCGCATTCCTGCGCGTGTTATATCGAATCGAAATTGACCGGCTTTAACGCCGTAACTTCGCAGCCCCCCGCTAACAAACCGATAGCAGCCCCGCGACTGGAAAAAGGGATCGCCTACGGCAAAACAGCGACCCGAAAATCGCGATCGTCCACTGGCGACTCATGGCCGACGTTTCGCTATGATGCCATGCGAAGCTCAGCGACACCGACGGCAGTCCGGCCCGACTTGAAAGAAGTATGGAAATCAAAACCCGGCGGACGGATCAGCAGCCCCGTCATTGCCGGCGGAAAAGTCTTTGTCGCCGAAGTCGATGACCACAGCATTCATGCGTTCAACGCTTCCAACGGAAGACCGCTCTGGAGCTACACAGCCGGCGGACGCGTCGATTCGCCGCCGACTATATACAAAGGTCTCGTCCTTTTCGGATCAGCCGATGGATGGGTATACTGCCTGCGAGAATCGGACGGCGAACTGGCCTGGCGATACCGTGCTGTGAGTGAGGAACGCAATATCGTCTCCTACGACCAGGTCGAATCCGCATGGCCCGTACACGGCAGCGTGCTGGTCCAGGACGGCAGCGTCTACTGCGTCGCGGGACGATCCATGTTCCTCGACGGCGGCCTGCGTTTCCTGAAACTCGACGCCCAAACCGGCACGAAACTGACAGAACGCACCTTTGACGATAAAATACCGGGAACCGACGAATCGCTGCAATCGAAAATGGAATCGCTCGATATGCCAGTTGCACTGGCCGACATCCTCTCCTCCGACGGCAAACGTCTCTATATGCGTTCGCAGAATTTCGACCTCAACGGCCACCGCTCGGAAATCCCCGTAAGCGGCCCCACCGACCAGGGCGGCGATCAGGCTCACCTCGTCTGCCCGAGCGGCTTTCTCGACAGCAACTGGCACCACCGAAGCTACTGGGTCTTTGGCAACGGATACGGCACCGGCCACAACGGATGGTTCCGCGCCGGACGCTACGCCCCCGCCGGACGGATCCTCGTCTTCGACAAAAACACCGTCTACGGCTACGGACGCCAGCCGGAATATTACGTCTGGTCGACTGCACTGGAGTACCAGCTTTTCGCGGCCCAAAGAGATATGAAACCAGAATCGATCGCGTTTACCCTGGCTGCCAACAACAAACAGGAAAGCGCGCAGGAACACGGCCACGAGATCACCTTCGATCGCGAATTGATGCGACAATACCCCTTGAAAGAGATATCCGCGATGGACTTTAACTGGCGAAAGGAAAATCCCCCGCTGATGGCACGGGCAATGGTCCTGGCAGGCAAAACCCTTTTCGTAGCCGGCCCCGCCGACGTTCTCGACGAAGAAGAGCTCTTCGCCAAACCGTTCGATCCGAAAGTCATCGCAAAATCTGAGGAGCAAAAAGCCGCCCTCAAAGGCGAACATGGAGCAATACTCCAGGCAGTTTCCGCAAAAACAGGACAAAAACTCTCCGAGCTACAACTCGACGCCCTGCCCGCTTTCGACGGAATGGCCGCAGCCGAAGGCCGACTCTTCATCTCCATGACCGACGGAACCATCCGCTGCTTCGGAAAGAAAATTTAGCCCGGAAAAATCCCACGAAGGAGCATAGAAATGAACAGACGTGACTTTCTGAAAGATATGGCCTCTATTTCAGCGGCGGGGATCTTACTCTCAAATCGTTCGCTGAAGATCAAAAAAGGCAAACTGCCCAATATCGTGCTGATCCTGGCCGACGATCAGGGCTGGAACGCACTTTCAACGAGAATGGACCCCGATGAGCCCGGTTCCGGCAGCACGTATTACCGAACGCCAAGGCTCGCAAAACTGGCCTCCGAAGGGATGCGTTTCTCGCGGGCCTATTCGCCGGCGCCAACCTGTTCGCCGACCAGACACAGCATTCAGTTTGGACGAACGCCATCGAGCATGGGAATTCGTGCCCAGTCACCGCCCTCGGACTTAAAGGCCGATCCCGCCGACGCCCTTGCCAATGTGTTAAAAAAGGCCCAGCCGGAATATGTAACGGCCCATCTGGGCAAGTGGCATATACTTCAGTCGCCCGATGAATTGGGCTTTGATGTCAATGATGGCGAGACGGGCAATGCAGACGGCAATGGCACGGTTGTTCCCGACGATCCCAAAAAAATATTCAGTCTCAGCCGAAGGGCCAACGAATTCATGCAGGCACAGGTACAGGCGGACAGGCCGTTCTTCCTGCAGATATCCCACTACGCCGATCATCTGGCATATCGGGCTTTGCAGGAAACGATCGACGAATACGAAAATGAACATGCCCCCAACGCGACCGAGTATCAAAACTCCCCACTTTGGGCCGCCATGAACGAAAACCTCGACACCGGCGTCGGCATGGTGCTCGATAAGATCGACGAACTGGGGATCGCCGAGGATACCTATGTAATTTACACCGGCGACAACGGATACGAATCGAAGGTCGACCAGTGGCTTCCGGTCGTCGAGCGAACGTTCAATAAGGCCTATCCCCTCTTGAGCCACAAATACCTGATCACTGAGGGCGGCATCCGCGTGCCGTTCATCGTGCGAGGACCGGGCATCCCAGCCGGAACCGCGTCGCAAACACCGGTCATCGGCTACGATATCTTCCCGACGATAATGGATATCGTCGGCGAGCCGGATGAGCTGCCAAATATTGTCGAAGGGGGCTCTCTATTGCCCCTGCTGCACAGCGGCGGCACAAAAAGCGTCCATCGAAAAGACCCATTCTTCGTCTTCCGTTATACCAAAGTAAATGGCGCCCTGGACATCGCCATAGTGCAGGGCGACTACAAACTGCTAAAAGAGATCGAATCGGATACCATGCACCTGTGGAATCTCACCGAGGATCTGGGCGAGCAAAACAATTTGATCGACCAACAACCCGAAAGGGCCGCGGAAATGTACGACGCAATGACCGCGTATTTCGCAAGTGTCGGCTGGGATGAAAGCCAGGCGGGCGAGTAACCATAAAAGGGCTAAGCAGCCTGATCCGTCGAAAAAAAATACCAAAGTATCGAAAAAGGAAGATAAACAATGGTGCGATTGAACGTTCTTATTTTAACGATCCTGGCGACTTTCAGTGCCGACAGTGCCGGGAACCTTTTTCCAGCCAGCGGTATAAAGGGCGGTTTTGTCGTTCATGTCGGCTGTGGTAATGGAATGATTACCGCGGCCTTAAGGAAAAATGACGCCTTCATCATCCACGGGCTCGACACCGACCCTGCAAATGTGCAAGAGGCCCGTGAGCATATCCTTGCCGGCAAATACAACGGCACTGTATCCGTCGCCGAATTTGACGGCAGGCATCTGCCCTATGTAGATAACATGGTCAACTTCATGCTCTGCACCCAACGATACGATCTTTCAGATGAAGAGATCATGCGTGTGCTGGCGCCTCGTGGCAAAGCTGTTATGCAAACCGGCGTCAGGCAGCGAACCCTCACCAAGCCATGGCCGGATAACTATGACGAATGGAACCACTACCTCCACGATCCCGATAATAACGCCGTCAGTAAAGATTCCGCCATCAAAGCGCCCATCACACATTTGCAGTGGAAGGCCGGCCCCATGTACTCGCGACATCACGACAAGTCTGTAACACACATGCCCGCCCTCGCCTCGGCACGGGGGAAGATCTTTTATATCATAGACAATGGCCCGCGTGCGTCCGTGCTTTGGCCCGCGAATTTTCAACTGACCGCGCGCGATGCCTTCAACGGCGTCGTCCTCTGGCAGAAAGACATCGAGCAGTGGATCGACCATTTGGCTTATGACGTCAAAAAAGGCCCCGCCGTCAATACCCGCCGGCTCGTGGCGGTCGGCGATTACGTCTATGTCACATTGGGCGTCTTCGCACCCGTTTCCAAACTCGACGCCCACACCGGAAGAGTCGTAAAAACCTACAAGGGCACCGAAAAAACCGAAGAAATACTGGTCAAGGACGGGGTCGTGTATCTGGTCATCAACCCGTCCGTTTCCGACCAGAGCCCCAAAAACTTCATCCTGGAGCAGAACCCCAAAATAGCGATGGCTGTCAAAGAGTCCGATGGAACGATCCTCTGGCAGAATGAATTGTCATGGATCGCGCCCAGCACGTTAACTCTCGGCGAAAATAATGTATATCTGTGCAATGGCCCCGAAATAATCGCCCATAACCGAAAAACGGGCAAACAGCTCTGGAAATCACAGCAGCTTCCATGGCGGCAGGAGATGCCGACCTATTTCGCACCGACACTGGTGGCTGTGCCCGGTGCCCTGCTCTACGTCGGCGGAGAGAATTGGTATGAACACGCCGGCAGCAAGGGCCTGATGACCTGCCTGGACGCGGCGACCGGAAAGATCAAGTGGCAACAGCCGCATCTGCCCTCCGGCTACCAGTCACCGCAGGACATTTTCGTGATAGACGGCTATGCCTGGTGCGGCAGCCTAAACTCCAAGCCGGGCGAATTCGACACAAAGTATCCCGACGTCGCCCCGAGCACCGGCGAGTTCATCTCCTACAACATCGAAACCGGCGAACCCGGAAAAACTATCCCCCGCGGGGCCGACTGCTACTGGTTCCACCACCGCTGCCACCGCGCAAAGGCCACCGAAAACTTCTTCATGACATCGCGGACAGGCATCGAAATGATCGATAACCAAACCGGGCAGTGGTCACTGCACCACTGGATCCGAGGAGCCTGCCTTTACGGCATCATGCCAGCCAACGGCCTGATCTACGCCCCGCCGCACCCGTGCGCCTGCTACCCCGAAGCCAAACTAACCGGATTTAACGCAGTTTCAGGACCAAGGGACACCGACAACAGCAATAATCTGTCCAAATCACCACGCCTCACAAAAGGCCCTGCATACAACAAAATATCAAATATAAAATATAAAATTAAAAATCGAAACCCCTGGCCGACCTTCAGAGGCAACCCAGCCAGAAGCGGCTCGACGGACGCCGCTGTGAGGGCCGATCTCCGCATAAATTGGCAGACAAAGATCGCCGATCGCCTCACCCAGCCGATAGCCGCCGATGGAAAGATATTCGTCGCCGCAACCGATCAGCATTCCCTACATGCGATCGATCAGCAGTCGGGCAAAAAACTCTGGAAATATATCGCCGGTGGACGCATCGATTCCCCTCCCACATTTTACAAAGGATCGCTCCTTTTCGGCAGTGCAGACGGGTTCGTCTATTGCCTGCGAGCCTCGGACGGGGCCCTGGCCTGGCGGTTTAGGGCCGCACCTTACGACCAGCGGCTGATGTTCTATGACCAGCTTGAATCCGTCTGGCCCGTACACGGCTCTGTCCTTATCCGCAACGATGTCGCCTACGTTATTGCCGGTCGCTCGATGTTCCTCGACGGCGGGCTGACCCTTTACCGGCTAAACCCGCTCACCGGCAAGCTGCTCTCATCGATAAAGATGGACGACAAAGACCCGGCTGGGGCAAAGGATTTCCACGACCACGTAACCATGCTGGATATGCCCGTCGCCTCATCGGACATCCTCAGCAGCGAAGGCGACTACCTCTTCATGCGATCCCAGCCGTTCGACCTGCAAGGCAAACGCCAACGCATCGAGCACGTCAAATTGAAAGAGCAAAAAGGCCCCGAGGCCCACCTCTTCGTCCCCAACGGCTTTCTGGACGACGAATGGTGGCACCGCTCCTTCTGGGTCTACGGACGCAGCGTCAACGGCGGACCGGCATACTGGCAGACCGGCAACGCAACTCCATCCGGCAAGATAATGGTCCTCGACGAGCAAAACCTCTACGCCTTTGGCCGCCAGCAGGACTACTGGAAATGGACCATCCCGACGGAATACCGCCTCTACTGCGTAGATCGAAGCCTGCCCAAACCCGCCCAGCAGCCAGAGCAGTCTGCCGCCGCAAAAAGAAAAGCAGCCGTCAATCCGAAGATCAGAACCCCGCAATTCAAAACCACATGGAGCATCGAAATGCCAGTACTGGTTCGGGCCATGGTCAAGACCTCGGATACGATCTTCGCTGCCGGGCCAAGAGATATCGTCAATGAACAGGACATCTTCAGAAATTTTGCCGAGCCGGAGAACCGCAAAAGCCTGAAAGAACAGGCCGACCTCTTCGCAGGCAAAGACAAAAGCGTCCTCTGGGCCGTCTCAGCCGAAAACGGCACCAAACTAAAAGAGATCGAACTCGACGTAATGCCGGTCTTCGATGGCCTCATCGCCGCCAACGGCAAACTATACATGTCAACAACAAACGGCGAAATCGTTTCTCTTGGCTCAGGTAAGTAGTCAAATTAAAGGTACCCGGTAGAATTAAGTGCGAGGCAACATTATCGCAGCGGTAAAACTGGTAAGGAGCACGTACAACTATAATCTTACCGAGGCGAAGGAATTCGTCGAAGGCCTGCTGGAATAGAGACTGAGTGTACATCCGTTAAGACATGTGTTCAGGTCCGCATTACAGGGGAAAGCCTGATGTCCATCAAGAACAAAATGCCGGTTCAGAGGCAAAAAAGCCGCACTTCTCGAAGACTTCGGCTTAGAAAAGAGATTTACATTGCATTTAAGACGTGTGTTCAGGTTTATGTTATAGGGGGGGAACCTGATGCCTGTTAAGAAATTCTGCGTTGGGGGCAAAAAAAGTGGGGCTGAGCCTGTGTGAGCCCAGCCCCGTAGGGAGAATTACGTGTGTAAGACATGTGTTCAACCTTATAGACGCATGAACGGGGGCGATTATTACAATAATTTCTTTTTTTCTGATATTTGGTCGGCTGGGTCGCATTTTTCCCGCTTGAATGAGGGTAAACCCCTGATTTCTATGTGATTAATGGGGTTTTGGGGTGATTGTCGGGGTTGAAATTTTTTTTCAAAATTTCCAAAAAAAACCTTGCATGGGTTCTACTGTGTGTTAAAATATCAATAGTGTTTGGTGGATATATAACAAGGATACAGCAAGGTTGTTTGGAATGTGAGTTTTTTGGTTTTGTATTTTGCTCTGGCTTTGGTCTTTGGTGATGAGATGTGGAGTGGATGGAGTTATGGGTCGTGTTGGTGTTGAGGTTGGTTCGAGTTTTTTTGGGTTGGAGGTCCCTGGCGGTGAAGTTGGCGGTCGCCGTGGCGATGCAGCGTGGATCGAGTTTCTCAGGGGTCGTGCTGAGTCGCTTGTCGGTGAGGACAGGGCCCTGGTCCTGATGTACCTTGAGGGTCAGGGTTCTGTCAGCCAGATAGCTCAGCTTGCCGGAGTGGGTGAAGCTGCGATCTATCGCAAGGTTGGTGCGATCATGCAGCGTCTGGTTGGCGGGTCGTATATGACATGTGTGCGTGGTCGGTGTCAGCTTGGCCGGTTGGAGATGGCAATTGCGCGGGACTATCTGGTTCGGCGTCTTTCCCAAAGTGCAATAGCGTCCTCGCGTGGCGTGAGTATATATCGTGTGCGTAAGGCGATTGATAAGGTTGAGCGGATAGTAACAGCGGCGAATGAAAAGCAGGCATAGAAAGGAAGGTTGGTACGATGCAGAGTTGCGGAGTTGAGAGGAGTTATGAGGTTGGCAGAGCTTTTCCGTGGCGTGGCGAGCTTACGGAGAAGGTGGTTTCGGTGATGAAGATGTTCGGGGTCGATGTCGAGAGGGTAAGGCGGCCTGCGGCGAGCGATAAGTGCGAGATCAAGCTTAGGGCCGGTGATATTTGTTAGAGTACGGGCGCGTCGGGTTCGGGTAAGAGTGTATTTCTCAAGGAGCGTTATGAGCTGTGGGATGCGGATGAGCGGCTTCGGCTGGGGGATATTGCGATCGAGACGGATAAGAGCCTGGTCGATTGTATCGATGGCAATCTGTTCGAGTCGCTTAGTGTGCTTAGTAAGGCGGGGCTTAGCGATGTGTTTTCGATCCTCAATCAGCCTGACCGGCTCAGCGAGGGGCAGAGGTATCGTTATCGTCTGGCCAGGGCGCTTATCAGCGGGGCCAAGGTGATCTTTGCCGATGAGTTCTGCTCGAACCTTGATCGCATCACAGCGGCGGTTATAGCGCACAATATTCGCCGCTTTGCCAGGCGAAGCAGGAGGACGTTTATCCTGGCGAGCAGCCATGACGATCTGCTGTGCGATCTGCTGCCGGATGTGGTTGTGATCAAGCATCTTACGGGTAAGACGGAGGTGATTTATCGCGATGGGCGAAGGTAGGATTTTAACTTTTAGCGCGTAGGATGGGTAACTTTGTTATCCATGCTGTACGGACGGCCTTACAGGCAGCATGGGTAACGAGTTACCCATCCTACGGGATGCAATTGGTGGTAGATTTAGGGTGGTATAGGATGAGTGATAATGTTTGCAGTGTTGCTAAGTGTCTTGAAGTGGTTTCGGCTGGTCGTGATGAGTATGAGCGGTTGTGTCGTTTTCATTATCGCGATCGTTCGCTGGGTCCTTATGCGGCTGTGTATGCTCTTAAGGATTTTCATGCGGGTCGTAGTCGGTTCGGTGATTTGGCTGGTGTGATCGTTTACAGTATGCCGGCTGGGAGTGTTGCGGTTCGTAATGTTGCGACGGGCGGGGTGTTTTCCGGTTTTGGCGATCGGCGGATGCAGATGCAGATGGTTAACCGGCATATTCGTTGTATCAGCCGGGTGATAATCGATCCTCGTTATCGCGGGCTCGGTCTTGCGTCGCGTCTGGTCAGGGAGACGATGCCTTTGCTCGGTGTGGCGGTTGTCGAGGCGATGGCGGTTATGGGGCGGGTCAATCCGTTCTTCGAGCGGGCGGGTATGCGGGCGTACGAGGTGGGGGCGTCGGTTAAGTGCGTTCGGCTTATCGAGGCCCTTGGCATGGTCGGCATCGGCGAGCGTGAGATGATCGATTCGCGGGCGGTTGAAGGGAAGATCGAGCGGCTCGAGGACAGTGAGGGTGAGTTCATCGAGGGGCAGATACTCGGGTTTCTCGAATCGTACGGCAGGCGTAAGTATATGGAGCCGGGGGTCGAGCGGACTCGGTATGTGTTGAGTAAGCTTATCGGCAGTTGGGTGTATTACGTGTGGTTTAATCCGGAAGTGAATGTTGGCGCGTAGGATGGGTAACTTGTTACCCATGCGGTTTTGCAAGGTTATCCGTGCAGCATGGGTAACAAAGTTACCCATGCTACGGAGACGTCCTTACAGGACAGCTACGGGATTGTGGTAATGTTGATTTGGAGGATGGAAGTTATGGCGGAGTTAAAGCGGATCGAGTCGATATCTATGGACCTGTTGGTTGCTCATCCTTGCAGTTGTAACCGGATGAGCCGGAGTCGTTTTCGTAAGCTGGTCGGTCACATTCGTGTCAGCGGCAATTATGAACCGGTCATTGTTCGTCGCCATGGGCGGCATCCGGGGTGTTATGAGATCGTCAACGGTCATCATCGTATGCAGGCGTTGCGTCAGCTTGGCGCAGAGCGGGTCGAGTGCGTTGTCTGGGACGTTGACGATGACGAGACGGCTGTGCTGTTGGGTACGCTTAATCGGCTCCAGGGGCGGGACGATGTGGATATGCGTTCGCGGCTGGTGAAGGCGCTAAGCGAGACTGTCGACAGCCGGTCTCTTGCGAAGATGCTGCCGGAGACGCGAAATGGTATCGAGCGGTTGAGGAACCTTTCCGCCGCGCGGCCCAGAGCCAAGGCCAAGGCGATGCTCAATCCGATCGTCTTTTTCGTAAGCGATGAGCAAAAGGCGCTCGTCGAAGGGGCCCTCAAGGAGGCCCTGGACCCGGCGGATACGGCGGCGACAAACGCACAACGGAAGGTATGGTCGCTGGTAAGAATAGCCGAGTCGTTTTTAGAGGGCGGCGCGTAGGATGGGTAACTTTGTTACCCATGCTGTACGGACGGCCTTGCAGGGCAGCATGGGTAACGAGTTACCCATCCTACGGGGACGGCCTTACAGTTGAATAGCACAGTGATAATACAGGGCGTTTTTAGAGGGCGGAAATGAACATGAGTAAAGGTTGGATAAAACTGCATCGCTGCCTGCTGGACCACCCGCTGTGGCTGAACTCTACGCCGGAGCAAAGGAATGTCCTGACCACGCTGCTTCTGATGGCCAACCATGCCGAGCGGCATTGGGAATTCAACGGCAGACCGTACACCTGCAAGCCCGGACAGATGGTTACTTCGATACCATCTATAAGGGAGCGTTGTGGCAGTCATGTAAGCATTCAAAATGTCAGGAGTGCGCTGAAAAGATTCAAAAAACTCGGATTTCTAACAGATAAATCAACAGGACGCAGTCGTCTCATAAGTATATGCAACTGGGAGTTTTACCAGAATAATGAAATCCCGTCTAACAGCACAGCTAACAGCAAGCTAACAGATACCTCACAGATAGCCAACAGCGAGCCAACACCTAACAAGAATGTAAAGAATGAGAAGAATGTGAGAAGGGGGCCCTCTCATCCTTCTTCCTTCAAGACTTTTGAACAGATGCAGATCGAGGAGGCCCGTGCTTCTTTCGAGCGGGCGGCGAAGGAGTTTTTAGGAGGTAAAGATGCCTAAGGGGATACTGGGATATGGCGAGGATACGCAGGTCAAGCGGCTTGCGATCGGTCTGCGGCATAATCGCGACGGTACGTTCGGGTTCGAGCAGTCGTTTATCGACCGGCTGGGGACTATATGGCGGCCGTATACCGTCTGCGAAGCCGATATGATACGTTCGATAGTCGCGCGGATAGATCGAGCCGGGAAAATGAAGCGTCGTAACGCCGACAGGTCTGCCGGGCGGCAACCGCGCAAGCCGGTGTTTAAGTCGTTGGTGACGGCGGGAAACAATCTCAAGGAGTTGCCGGACTATGGATAAGGGTGAATTTCTGCGGTGGTTTAACAGCCAGGTCCAGGCCCGCTGGTCGAAGGTAACGTTCAGCCGGGTCGACATTGACGACTGGTTTGTCAGATTCGGTTCGTTTGACACTGAGTCTCTCACGTTAGCGGTCCAGCGGTACCGGCTCGAAGATGATCCGGCCCGTCCGAAGATCGTCCGGATATATTCGCTGCTTAAGTCGATACCTCATGTAAGAAAAAGGCTGAAGGTTCAGCGGACAAGCCGATTTGTGCCGATGTGCGTCCAGTGTGTTGAGCATTCCGAGTTGCAGTATCCGGGCCGTTTTGTTCTTTGGCAGGCGGCCTTTGACGGTGATCCGACCGAAAAGCAGTTGCGTTTGCGCAGCGAGCAGATCGCTGATAAGTATATACAGGCCTATGGAGGCCAGTGGGAGTGTCTCTGGGGCGAAAGCGAACTAAAGCTAAAGCAAAGAGCCGTATTGCAAAGGGAGCGGTTGCGGCAAATGAAACGTGAGCAGGAAGGAGCAGAGTGATATGGCGAGTCGGAAACGAAGGCGGATCAGTGCTAAGCAGAAGGCGGTTTTGAATGATATTTTTGTTAAGGGAATAGATGAGGTCGCGGTGCTTGGCAAACACAAGGTAGACGGCAGGCTTTTTCGCAGGTGGCTTGGTCAGGAGGCGTTTGCCGATGAGGTTGATTACCGGCTTGATTCGGCACGTCGTCAGAGCGAGTTTAAGCTGGCCCTTTATGCGCCGAAGGCGGCTGATCGGCTGATCAAGCTTATCGAATCGGGAAAGGAGGAGCCTGCCCGCCGGGCGTGTCTGGATATTATTGCTTCATGCAATCAGCGTCCGGCAATGGCTCAGGCGGCGGCGGAAACGCCAGCGGAAGAAAATCTCCAGATCAGCAGCCGTATGACGCCGGAGACGGTATCGCGGCTATTAAAGGCCCTGGCAGCGGAGAAGTAATTACCGGGTCAAGGATGTAGTAGCGCGTAGGATGGGTAACTTTGTTACCCATGCTGTACGGATGGCCTTGCAAAACCGCATGGGTAACGAGTTACCCATCCTACGGAGCCCTGGCTGCGGACGAGTAGTCATCGGGTCAAGCTATAGTAAGGGTTCTGTGACAAGTTAATAGGGGACATCCGGGTGTTGGCCCGGTTCAGGCAATGCGGAAAGCGATGCGCTCCGCCGGGTTTGGCGGTCTCGGCGGGGCGTATATTGCGGGCAGAGGGTTGTTGACAGGCTGGTGGCGACGCTTATAATTGCCGGTGGTAATGCAGGCTGGCTTTTTTTAGGAGAGCTGTTATGAGCTGTAAGCAAACTCGTTTTCTCTGGGTGGGTATAATCCTTTTCGTTCTTGCCAATAGTTATGCGCCGTGGAGTCATGTGATTCCGGCTGGGGATGGGTTGAAGGTGACGGTCCCAGCGGGGCGTTACTGCATCTTCGATACACCGAAGCGGCTTGGTGACAACCGAAACGGGCTGAAAGTTGATCTCTCGCGGGTCGCGATCCAAAGCGCTGTCATCGCAGCCTTGACCCTGGGGCTGATGGCGATCTGCTGCGATCACAAAAAAGACGATGCGTAGCATCGGCGGCTGTTTTATATCACGTAGCATGGGTAACTTTGTTACCCATGCTGCACGGACGGCCTTACAGAACCGCATGGGTAACGAGTTACCCATCCTACGGGACGGCCTTACAGAACCGCATGGGTAACGAGTTACCCATCCTACGGGTTGATGTTTGTTAACAGGTTTTATTTGCGGAAATGATAATGACGCAATATCGTCGGCGGAGATTCAAAGGGGGATATTACTTTTTCACGGTTGTTACTTATCGCCGTCAACGTTTTTTGACCGATGAGTTCTGCCGCATCTGCCTGCGTGAGAACATGAATATAATTCGCGACAAGCGTCCCTTTGATGTCGTGGCGATCTGCCTGTTGCCGGACCACCTTCATTGCATTTGGAGACTGCCAGACGGCGACAATGATTATTCAACGCGATGGCGGCTTATAAAGAAAGGGTTTACACGGCAATACCTTGCACATGCCCGCTGTGAGGCCGACCGGAGCGATTCGAGAATCCATAAAGGTGAACGAGGCGTATGGCAACGGAGGTTCTGGGAGCATCAGCTTCGCGATGAACACGACCTGCAAAACCATGTAAATTATACGCATTATAATCCGGTCAGGCACGGCTGTGCCAAGAAGGTTGAAGAATGGCTGTGGAGTTCATATCATGAATATAAGCACAAAGACCATTACAACAGTCCGGATTGGGGCGCAACGGCCGGGTTGATATTGCCCGGCGGGTATGAATAACAGTGGCCTCTGCGAATAGCGCGTAGGATGGGTAACTTTGTTACCCATGCTGCACGGACGGCCTTACAGAACCGCATGGGTTACTCGTTACCCATCCTACGGGTTGTTGTTGGCAAAAGCGGGTACAGGTACAACCTGCCTTTGGCAGAACGATACCGGTTCCCGTTTTTGCTGCATCTTTGAAGAGTGCTTGACATAGGACTTTGGGAGTATACAATTGCGGTTGTTCGCAGGATGTGCTGCTTTGGAGGCGGGGGGCTTGCCGCTGGTCCTGCGAGTTGTCGCGTGAGATGGCTTTATTGAAAGGAATTTCTATCATGATGGGCGAATTGAAAGACCTTTGCGGCAGGGGACGAGCCTGCAAGAACTGTATCTTCTGGGAACATTTCGGTAACGAGGCGTATGGCCAGTGCCGGGCGTGCCTGCCTACGATGTATCTGACACGCAGCGAGTCCAGCCACGGCCTGTGGCCCGTGACCCAGCCGACCCATTGGTGCGCATACTACAGACCGCCCAAGGCCGGTCAGGCAGCACCGCCGGCACCGGCCCAGGCAAAACAACCAACACCGGAGCCGGCAAAGCAGCCGTCGCCGGTCCAGGTTAAAGAGCCAATCCCGGACCCGGCTCCGGCCCAGGAAAAACAGCCGCCGGCAAGTCCCGAATGAAGCAGCGAGTAGGATAGGTAACTTTGTTACCCATGCTGCACGGACGGCCCTGCAGAACCGCATGGGTAACAAGTTACCCATCCTACGAGGCTATGCGGGCAGCGATAAGGTGAATGATGGATGCACCCGGTGTAATAGTGTGTTTTGTGTTTATGCGGTGGGCTGTTGGTAGGCCGGATCGGATCATGGCTGTGGCGTGTGTTTTCCTGCTGGCCTACCTTTTTATGTGCGTGATCAAGCGAAGGTTTTCATCTGTTCGGAGCTGGCCGCTTTTGGTTGTTACGATCGCGTGGGTGGTATTTGCAGCATGGGAATCGGTAGTGCAAGGCAACATCCGTGCCGACCTGTTCTTGATATGTCCGGTTATGGCGGTGATCAGCATCTTAGGCATAGCCGTAAGCATCGGCAGTCTTATAGCATGTATATTCAGGAAATAGACGTTACCCGTGCTGCACGGACGGCTTTACAGAACCGCATGGGTAACAAGTTACCCATCCTACGGGGCTACGGGAAGGGTTATTCGGTTTTTATGAGGCTTTGGGTTTATGAAGATTTTTGGTGTTAGTCGGGTTCGGGCGGTGGTTTCGGCGGTTGTTGTTTTGCTGCTTGTTGTTCAGGGTGTTACGTATCGTTTTCGGGCTGAGGCGACTATGCCGCTTGCTGGGATCGGGCACCTGGCTATGTATGATGTGGTGCGGGGCGGCGGTTTTGTGGTTATGGATTCGGTGATGTGGGCCTCTCTCAGCGAGGCTCAGAGAGATGCGCTGCTTGGGGGGGTTGGCCGCTACACCGATAAAGTTTACTATTCTCTGGATGAGGTGGGCGATAGTGAGGTTGACTTTGCTCCGGTTTCCGATGAGGACAGGGAGAGTTTTGAGGAGTTTAAGCGGCTGGAGTGGGTCAGCGAGGAGTTGATCGAGGAGAAGCGGCGCGAGATCGAATCAGGCCGGCAGGCAATCGCTCTTAAAAATGGCGTTCAGGTCGCGTGGATATTGCAGGGTCGCGGGCTGTTCTGGATGAAGTGTTCGGTTTCCGGCTGGTCGTCATCGGAGGAGGGCGAAAGCCGCTCGGACGTGTACGCATGGGTCCTCGGATGGTGGGTGCCGGTCCGTCATATCTTCCATGCAACGGGTTGAGGGTATATCTTCGACGTAAGTTTTGTTACCCATGCTGGGCGGACAACCTTACAAAACCATGGGTAACAAGTTACCCATCCTACAAATCTGTAAAACTGTCCGTTCTTGTCATTCCAAACTTGATTTGGAATCCACG
>DAOVVQ010000059.1 GCA_030637065.1 Planctomycetota bacterium | reverse complement strand
GACTTATTCATCAAGAAAGCAACTGCATCTACGATTATTGACCTGGCTGAGGCCGTAAAAAACATCTTTAATTCCAACGCCCCCATAAAAATAATCGGCATGCGACACGGTGAAAAGATGTGTGAAACCCTTGCAACCAGGCAGGAACTGCACCGGTCACAGGACATGGGCCGGTATTATCGAATAATAACCGACGACCGGGACCTCAATTACCGCAACTATGGAAAATATTTTACCGAAGGTGACCCGGACGAGGCCTATATGGATGATTATACGTCTGACAACACAGAACGCCTCAACGCAAAAGAAGTCGAGAAGCTGCTTTTAACGTTGCCTGATATACAGGCCCAACTCGGACAATAACGTCTATATTGGCGATGAATAGAATTTCCAATCGAAAAATCCTGTGAAACCCAGGCAGGTATATTCAATGGTGCAAAAATGAAAAAACTTAAGGTAATGACAATAGCAGGCACGAGGCCGGAGATTATAAAGCTCTGCAGGGTAATAGCCGAACTTCGGATTCATACCGATCACATTCTTGTCCATACAGGCCAGAATTATGATTACGAACTCAACGAAATCTTTTTCAAACAGCTTGCCATTGGAAAACCGGACCATTTCCTGAATACCGCCGCCGATGACCCCGCGACTACCATCGGCAATGTCATAGCAATGTCGTACGGTATCATGGCCGCTGAAAAACCGGATGCCCTTCTCATCCTCGGCGACACAAACAGTTCCATGGCCGTCATAGCCGCAAAACGGCTTCACATCCCGATCTTTCACATGGAAGCAGGAAACCGGTGCTTCGACCAGAGAGTCCCGGAAGAAATCAACAGACGGATTGCAGATCATACCAGCGACATTAATCTTCCGTATACCGAGCACGCACGCAGATACCTCCTCGCAGAAGGAATCAGGCCCGAGACCGTCATCAAAACAGGCTCGCCAATGATGGAGGTCCTGACATATTACCAGTCTGAAATTAATGCCTCGGACATACTCAAACGTCTTGATCTGGAGCATAGAAAGTACTTTCTTGTCAGCACTCATCGCGAAGAAAATGTCGATTCACCAACATATCTCGCGGACATTCTCGAATCACTTAACAACATAGCAGGCACATACGATTTGCCGGTCATCGTCACAACACATCCAAGGACACGCGAACGCATCGACTCCCTTGGCGGCTCCTTCAAACTCGATTCCAGGATCAAACTGCTAAAACCGTTAGGCCTGTTCGATTATGTCAATCTGCAAATGAATTCATTTTGCGTTTTAAGCGACAGCGGCACCATCACTGAAGAGGCCTCGATATTGAACTTCCCCGCCGTAACCACAAGGAAAGCACATGAACGACCCGAGGGTATGGATGAGGCATCCGTTATCATGTGCGGATTGAAGAGTGAACGCATCATGCAGGCCGTCAAAGTTACAACCGACCACTTCAGTGAGCAAACACCCGCCTTTGATACGGTTCAGGACTATAAAACGTATAACGTCTCGAAAAAAGTAACTCGAATTATTCTCAGCTATGTTGACTACGTTAACGCAAATACCTGGCACAAACACGATTAGTCGTAACCGGAACAAATGAACATCCTTATCATAACCGACTGCTATCTCCCGACAGCTAAATGCACGGCGCAAATGGTTCACGATCTCGCAGTCGAGTTTCGTAAACAAAACCATGTCCCCATCGTCCTGGTACCCGATGCCGGACTCGCAAGCCAAAGCACGATCTCGATCGAACAGGGAATCACCGTCTTGAGAGTAAAAACCGGCCCAATCAAGGGAGCAAGACACTATGTCAGGGCGATCAACGAATACAGACTGTCTTCACGCATGTGGAAAGCCGGAAAGGATTTTTTCAGGAAAACCCGTTGCGACCTCATCGTGTTTAACTCGCCGAGCATCTTCTTCGGTCCACTCGTAGGACGGCTCAAGAGTCTTTGGGGCTGCAGGACATATCTGGTACTCAGAGACATTTTCCCGCAATGGGCTGTAGATACCGGGGTACTCAGAAAAGGACTCGCATATCGATTCTTCAGAATGGCCGAAAACAGACAATACGCCGTCGCAGACGTCATAGGTGTTCAATCGCCCGCAAACCTGCGATACTTTACCGCACGAGGATTTGAAAACAAACATAATCTCGAAGTACTGTACAACTGGACCGCACTGACGAAAACAGACGACATATCTCGTAACTATCGCAAAGAACTTGGCCTGCAGGACAAGATAGTGTTCTTCTACGGCGGTAACATCGGGGTCGCGCAGGACATCGACTGCATCATCCGCCTCGCCGAGAGATTGCGGGACAACCGGAACGCGTACTTTCTCCTTGTCGGCGACGGCAGTGAAACTGCAAGACTTAAGAAAACGATTTCCCAACGAAAGCTAACAAACATCTCGCTTCATCCCACACTTTCTCAACAGGAATACCTTGCCATGCTCGCAGAATTTGACGTCGGCATGATTGCCCTGCACGGAAATCACAAGACACATAACTTTCCGGGAAAGATGCTCGGATATATGCGCCTCGCCAAGCCGATACTGGCAAGCGTCAACCCCGACAATGACCTGATGCATATCATCGATAACGCCCAAGCCGGACTCACCGCGATGGCAGGAGACGACAGGAAACTCTATCGGCATGCTATAAGGCTCACCGAGGATGAAACTTTCAGGAGAAGACTGGGCCACAATGCCCGTAAACTCACCGAGACCACATTCTCCTCCGCAAAAGCCGCATCGCAGATCAGCAAAATATGCAATAATCACAAAGTTTCTGTTTCTTGACATTAATACATTGACTTTCAACTGCAACTGAAATATAGTTCGATAACTCAAAGACATCCTGACGGAATTCTATCTGGTAATCAGTCAAAGGCGGTAATCACGGAATACATGGCTTTGCAGGGAGGTAAGAGAAGATAATGGCCATTCGGACAGGTCTTGTCATTGTAAACGCGATACTGATCAATGTCGCGTTCTTGTCAGCCTTCCTTATCAGGAACGGCACCTCCGATCTGTCGCTCACTTTTCAACCATACCAAGACTGCTTCCTCTTTATTACCGCCATCTACATCTCAATCCTTGCTGCATGCGGCGTCTACAGGAACAGGTTCAAATCTTCATGGGAACTCTTTCGAAAGACCTCTCTCGGACTGTTTCTTGGAACTTTGCTGAGCATTGCCTTCGTCTATGTGTTCAGAGTGCGATGGGGCACATTCCCAACAAGCGTATTTGCCACCGCATCCATCATCAGTCTTCTTCTCGTTTACAAGGCAAACCGCTCCATTCTGAGAAATGCAAAAAAAATAAAAAAAGCAGTCCTGATACTCGGCGACGGAAAAGTAGATGACATTGTCGGAAAAAAAGCAATAGTTGAAAGAAAGAAAATCCACCAGGTGCGGGAATTGCTCGAAAACATAACTGCCGACGAAATAGTTATAAGTGAAAAAATCACTGACATTGAGAATTTGAATCTGTTGCTGTGCCTGGCCCAAAGGCTCAAGGTCGAGATTCTATTCAGCCCCAGCGTCTACTTGGAACTCCTGCCTGAAAGAATAAACGGCAACTCGAACATTGATATGCTCTCCACTTTTGTCGGGAAACAATCGGAGGTCGATGAATTCCTGATAAGATCGCTCGATGTAACGGCAAGCGTCGGCATCGTGATTTTACTTTGGCCCATAATGCTTGTCATTGCCCTGCTCGTAAAAATATCTACAATCGGACCGATTATATACAAACAGCAACGGGCCGGAAAGGACGGCCGGGTTTTTACCCTCTATAAATTCAGAACAATGGTAAACGATACGCAGAAAACTTCGGATTTGGAACCGGCTAAAGAGAATGACCCAAGGGTCACGGCAATAGGTAGAATCCTCAGAAGACTGCGACTCGATGAACTGCCGCAACTGTTCAATATATTGTACGGCGACATGAGCCTCGTAGGGCCAAGACCGGAAAACCTCTTTCGTGTAGGAGAACACAAGGCACTCCGTGGATTAAGGCTCGCAGTCAAACCGGGACTGACCGGACTGGCACAGATTAGAAGTTTTTATGACCTGCATCCAAAGCACAAGATCAAGTACGACTATCTGTACATCCAGAGGCGGTCGCTCTGGCTCAATATATACATCCTTCTCCTGACAGTCCCCGTACTGGTCTCCAAAAAAGGCTGGTAACGCTAAAGAAACTCATAAATAACAACCCTCTTATTCGCTTCTTTATCGCCCACCCACATCCAGGCCTTCTCTTCAACTGCCCTGCCGAAATCGGGTTGCTGCTGGTTTTCATCAAGAATCTCCACCACATATTTCGCCTTCAGCGGAATATTTCTGCCATAAGTCAAGCCTTCCCTCTCAGCATAAAAAGCTATGCGCAGGTCGCGCAGAGCGATGACGTCTCCCTCGGATGTATTGCACCTCAGCCAGTTCGCCGCCTCGATATATCCACGTTTATCCCCTCGCATAGGCGATATCCTCGTCAGTTTGCCCACACAAACACACAACCCGATCGCCATAAGTATCAAAAACCAACGACGCCTCGCCTGCCGCAAACATTCGCCATTGGCACGATTTTTTCCGCTCAGCCAACGCGCGATCATCTCAAGGCCGACAGGAATATAAAAAACCGTAAAAACGACCATGGGCATACAATGCCTTCGACTTATATAACCGAACTTTATATACAAAAGCAGCATCATTACAACATACAGAAAAAACAACGCGCATATATGAAACCTCTCTGTCACAAGAATCCTTCGCCATCTGCGGAAATGGCAATAAAGGCCGACCATTAACGCCGGAAAAAAAACGTACACCAGGTTTTCCGCCAATCGCCCCGCCAGTGTCCCACACGCATCCAACACATCGCCCGAAACCGCCGAAGCTGCGCATATCGAATAATCCATGTCACCAAATCGGCTTTCCTCTGGACCATTCGCCTCGCTCGACCGGCAGCGATCGATAAACTGTTGGAGCCTGGTCGGCAGGACGCCTCCCCTGGCTTTCATGTACATGGACGCAGGTATTGCAAACCCCATCACAAGCGCAAGAGCCAGGCAAGCCGCCTTACCCCCGCCGACACCGCTTCGGCGAAGAAAAGGCCTGATCGACAACCACAGGAGCCCATAGATCACTATTTGTGCGCATTCCGGGCGCACTATATGCCCCAGCCCCGCCGTCATCCCCGCTGCCGCAAACATCCACCACTTACCCGACCGGCAAGCTGAAAACAACAGCAGAAGTCCGGTGGACAGAAACAGGATATGGGGCCATTCACGGATGACATCGCTTCCGAATTCCGCCGGATAAGGAAGCATGATCAGGATCAGCAGCCCCCAAAAACTCCGGACCGGGCCGACAAGCGATTTGCCGATGAAATACAAAGAAATCAGCGAAAGCAATCTGCATAACAGGGTGGTGGCCTGCGCCGAATATATCCAGCTTTGCAAAGACCCGCCGTCGGAAAACAAACCGGCAAGCCAGTGAACGGAAAAGATCAGGATCGGATATCCCGGCGGATGGGCCTTTATGACATACATCGGATCAGCCGCAAAGATCCGTGCCCGATTAATGAAGAAAGTGCCGTCCTCCGTGATCAAAACAGACGTACAGATCAGGTAGATACCCAGTAATGCCGCAATGGCGGAAACTATGAGCAGGTGGATCAGGTCGCTGCCTGCTCTGGACCTGCCTGGCGATGTGATTGCTGCCATCTATGACCTCTGCTGTTCTATACCGCCGGATAGCTCCAACAGGCATGTATAAACCGTCGCCGCCCGGAGCCGGCACATTCCCGGGCTCTAACCGGCCCATCCAGCCTCGCCGGCCCGTTTCCACACTCCACCGGCGCCGGCATTTTCACCACACCGGCCCGATCGCGGGGCTATTCGCCTTCCTTCTTTTTGGCGTACTGGGCTATCACCTGCTGCTGGACGTTCGGCGGGACGGGCTCGTAGTGGCTAAGCTCCATCGAATAACTGCCCTGGCCGCCGGTTACGCTCTTAAGCTGGCTGTTATACTGGGCAACCTCCGAGAGCGGGACCTGGGCCTTGACCACCACCATATTGCCGGCTAACATATCCTGACCCGAAACGCGGCCCCGACGCGATGCCATGTCGCCGGTAATGTCGCCCATGTGATCGGCGGGAACCGTTATCTCAATATTCACGATCGGCTCGAGCAGCGCCGGTTTGGCCTTCATCAGGGCATCGAGGAAGGCTCCCTTGCCGGCGGCACGGAAGGCAACTTCCTTGGAATCGACGGCGTGGTGCTTGCCGTCATAGACCGACACCTTGACATCCTGCATCGGAAAGCCCGCTACCGCGCCCTTGGCCATAATGTCCTTTACGCCCTTGAGCACGGCTGGCTCGAACTGACCGGGGATCGATCCGCCAAAAATGTCCCACGAATATTCCAGCGACGGGTCCGAATCCCGCTCGGCAGGCTCGACCCGCAGGTACACCTCGCCGAACTGGCCCGCTCCGCCGCTCTGCTTCTTATGTCGGTAATGGCCGTCGGCCTTTCCGGTAATGGTCTCGCGATAGGGGATTTTCGGCTGCTTGGTAGTGACAGACACCTTGTAGCGGTGCTCCATCGTCGCGAGCATCACGCGAAGGTGCAGGTCGCCTAATCCGCTGATCACCAGTTCCTTCGTCTGGGTATCAAGATCAAGCTTAAAGCAACTGTCTTCCTCGCAGAGCTTGTCGAGCGCACCGCTAAGGCGGCTCTCATCGCTTCGTGAAGCCGGCTCAAGCGCCAGAGAATACATCGGTTTGGGGACCGCGAGCAGGGTAAACTTGCCGGAAACATTGAATTCATAAATATTGGCAACCTGGTTATCTTCTTCAGCCTTGTCCATATTTATAATATCGCCGGCAGTGGCCTCTTCCATGTCGCTTGTGTCAGCGCCTTGAAGTTTCAAAGGATGCCCCGGACGAATTGGCTTCTTGGCATCGTTGATCATAAGATGCGTACCCGAGGTGAGCTTGCCGCTGAAAAGACGAATGGAAGAATACTTCATATTGGAACGCGGGTCAAAACCGACCCGAAAAACCACACCTGCCAAAGGACCATCGGCGTCGGCCTTGATCTCGGTCTCCGTCTCGCCATCGGTAACGACCGCAGCGGCAACCTGATCCGGTGACGGCACGCACTTGACCACCATATCCAGCAGTTCCTCTACGCCCACTTCCCTTCGCGAGTCGGTAAATATGATCGGCACGATCGTACCTTCGATGAGGGCCTTAACGAATACCTCCGCGGCCTTGTCGGCACTGATCTCTTCGCCGCCGAGATAGCTCTCCATCAGTTCATCGTCAACTTCGATAATACTCTCGATAAGTTCGGTATGCGCCTCGGCGACATCCATCACGGGCGAATCGCCCTGGTCATTGGCAATACAATCGATCACTGAACCCTTGTCCGCACTGGGCAGGTTCGCGCAGCGGCACTGCGAGCCGAACGTCTCCTGTATGCTCTTGAGCAGCTCATCGAACTGCACATTGTCGGCGTCCATCTTATTGATGACAATGATCCTGGCCTTGCCGGCATTGGTCGCAGCGGCAAAAAGCTTTCGCGTATTGATCTCGATGCCCGATGCGGCACTGATAACAACAACCGCCGCCTCGACAGCCGCTATCGGCTCCAGGGCCGCCCCAATGAAATCAGGATAGCCCGGCGTGTCGATTATGTTGATCAGCTTGCCCTGACAGGTCGTGTGCATCAGTGCAGAATGGATCGAATAGCCCCGGCTCTTCTCCTCATCGTCATAATCGCCGACGGTGGACTTGTCCTCGACCACTCCTAACCTGTTGATAGCACCGGTCTTATGCAAAATCGCCTCAGCCAGAGACGTCTTGCCTGCACCACCGTGTCCAAGTAATACTATATTGCGAATGTCGCCTAACTTTGCCACTATTTGTTACCTCCAAAACCTAAGGTTATCATGCCAAAATCCTGCAAAACATAGAATTTTACTAAAAGCAAGGCCCATCAGCAACCCAAAAAACACAAAAATAAAGATTCTCCTCTTCTAATTGCCGGATTAACCTGAAAACAGTAATAGTGGCAGCCATCCGCCATCCGAAGCTTTCTGGAGAAAGTTACGCTGAAAGCGAGTGTGGTCAGCATACATCGGCCTCTGTTGCTGTAAGAAATGTGTTGAATATGTCGGGTGCAACATGTAAAATAATGTGTCGTCGTTTGTAGGGGCTATTAGGATGATTATTGTCCATTCAAACACAGTACCCATCGCGGGTAGTGAAACAGTCGGGGCCTATTCCTGCCCGGCAATTAGCTGTTTCGCCGAAAGATCTCAAAAAAACGCCACTACTTGCCGACAGCAAGAGGGTGCTTTGCGGGTTTATGGTCTCCATGTTGAAAGGAAGCATTATGGATATCACTGAGTCGCTGCATCAAATGATCAAAAAGGCTGACAAGGCCGGGGCGTACGACCTCCTGGAGCAGTGGGCCGCAGAGCACGGTTATGACCGTCTGATTTGTGAGGTCCTCGAACCGGTCTTTGAAGAAGTCGGGCGGGCATGGCAGGAGGAAGGTCTTTCCCTGGCACAAGGCTATATCGCCGCGAAGATCGGAGAGGACTTCCTGAAAAAATACGCCGCCGAACAGGCCTCTTCGCATTCTCATATTGAGTTAAAAGGTCCGGTCATCATGGGCAACATCGAAGATGATGTGCATGCACTTGGGCGAAGAATGGTGGTAACGTTCCTGGAGGCCAATGGGTGGAAGGTTTATGATCTTGGTAATGACGTTCTTGCAGAGACATTCGTGGATAAAGCCGTTGAAGTTGGTGCCAAGGTTGTTGGTGTTTCGGCAATGATGTATACTACTGCAAAAAATATCAAATCTCTTCGAGCCGAAATCGACCACCGCGATCTGACTGGAAAACTCCAGTTGGCTGTAGGCGGCGCAGTGTTCGTTTTGCGTCCGGAATTAGTTGAGGAAGTTGGTGGTGACGGAACCGCCCGCAACGCCTTGGAGGCCCCGGCGCTGTTTACAAGACTCTGGGAAGAAGCCTGTTTGCAGGAGAGTAGCTCATGAATAATCGAGAACGGGTATTCGCAACATTAGGCGGTAATCCGGTTGACCGCCCTCCGTTTACCGCCCTGCTCAGTTTATACGGAGCCAGACTGACGGACTGCCCGTCTCAGCAGTATTACACAGACCCAGCCGCCTATGCGCGCGGACAGGATGCGGTGCGAAGAACTTTTGAACCGGACATCCTGTTTTCCCCTTTCTTTCTTGCCGGAGAAGCCCGGGCATTCGGCGGAAAAATAAAGTTCTTTGATCACCAGCCCCCCAATCTTGTCGAGCCTGCAATCACGTCAATTGAGCAGCTTTCAAGTCTTGATGTTCCTGACATTGATTCCGATCCAACATTGGTTTTCTTTCGTGAGGCAATTAGTCAAATGGCGAAAACATCCGGCGAGTATGCGGCCATAGCCGCCATTTTACTCAACCCGATGGATCTGCCGGTTATGATCATGGGTATGGATGGATGGCTCCAAACTGTGCTGTTCGACACCGATGGATTCAAACGCATGATGGATCTGACAGTCCCGTTTTTCACCGAGCGAGCCAACGCCTTACTTGAAGCCGGCGCCGACTGCCTGGTAACCCCCGCGGCATTTCTCAATCCATCTGTAGCTACCCGCGATATCGTCGAAAGGCTGGCCTTGCCCATCCTGCGGGATGCATTTGAACAAATCCAGGGACCGGTTTTTATCCATCATGTCGGGTCTTCCTTCACTGCCTTTCTTGAACTTTTCGCCGATTTGCCGCACGTTATCGGTATTGCAGTCGACCACAGTGACAACTTATCCGAGGCCAGGACAAAGATGGGTACCGACATGACTCTTGTAGGCGGACTTGACGGCCCTAATATCTGGAAATTGATCCCGGAGCAGGTCCATGCCCGCTGCGAAGAGATTCTGCTGGACAGACAACATGATCCAAGATTCATCCTGGCAACAAGCGGAGCCGATGTCGCCCTCAGTACCCCCGAGGAGAATATTCGTGCAATGCACACCGCTGCTGAGTCTTTCAGTCACGAGGTCCGTACATGAATCCTGACGAAAAACAGATCGTATGTATCGTCTGCTCGATATTCAGACAGGAGGTCGAGTCGCTTCAGGCCGAGGGTAAACTGGACTTTCCTCTCCGTTTTCTGGACTCCATGCTGCACATGAAGCCTGCAAAATTGCGGCTGCAGTTAACAACTTTGATCAAAAAAGAACTGGGACAAGGCAACCGTATTCTTCTGATTTATGGCGACTGCCACAGCCACATGGTCGACCTCGGCGAACATCCGGATGTGGTTCGTACGGAGGGTGTCAACTGCTGCGAAATCCTGCTGGGTAGCCAAAAATACAGACAGCTCAGAAAAGAAGGTGCTTTCTTTCTCCTCCCGGAATGGGCTGTTCGCTGGAAAGAAGTGTTTCAACATGAACTGGGCCTCAATAAAGACAATGCGAGAAGTTTCATGGCTGACCTGCACACAAAACTTATTTACCTGGATACAGGTTCAGCCCCGATCCCTGAAGATGCACTGCAGGAGTTTCCCGACTACTGCGATCTTTCGTGGAGCGTGATGAAGGTTTCAACCGAACATCTGCTGGAGTCAATACGGCAGGCTGTGCGGCAATTTGACAAAGCAAAGGTTTGATATGGACACGGCAACAATAAAAGTAGATCCCGCATTTTCGGCGCTTACGCTTGACATCGTAACCAATATCCTCGCCATGGCTGCTACGCCAAGCGAACTGGGAAAATATCTCACCGAAGAGATGCGAGAACTTACCGGTGCACGAACCGTGATAGTGCTGCAATGCCTGCATCAAGCAGGAGCGGTCGATGATCGCATAGTAAGCATTAATCCCCAACGCCGGCAAGGTCTCACAGAATCGCCCCGGTTTGCCCGTCTGGTTGAAATCGCCCATGATCTCAACTGTACTACATGGTGGCATTCCGGTGAGGATTCCGGCGAGGCCGAAGACATTCTTACCACCCTCGATGCAGGGCTATCCATATCTGTTCCGCTTAATGTCGGCGAGTTCCGGGAGGGAACCATATTGCTCCTGGATCTGCCCGAAAGGCGACATATCGAGAGTGTTATTAATATGCTTGAAATGCTGTCTCCGGTAGTGGCCCTCATTTTGCGCAACTCCTTTCTCTATACCCAACAGAAAAACATTATTGCCGACCGCACCCGGCAGCTCCAGCAAAGTGAGCATCGATATCGCTCTCTCGTCGAAAATGTCGACTTTGGGGTCTCACTCATTGACACAGATTTCAATGTACTTTTCGCCAACACTGCAATGGGCGACCTTTTCGGCAAACCTCCCGGTGAATTTGTAGGCAAGAAGTGCTTCCATGAGTATGAAAAGCGACAGGAGGTGTGCCCGCACTGCCCGGGTGCTAAAGCCATGGCGACCGACAAACCGGCACTGGCGGAAACATCCGGTGTCAGAGACGACGGCTCAAGATTTGCCGTTCGCAATCAGGCTTTTCCACTGTTTGGCTCAGATGGCTCGTCGACCGGTTTCATCGAAGTAGTGGAGGACTTCACGAAGATCAAACAGGCTCAGGAAGATATCAGGAAATTCAAGACGATTTCCGATAACGCCAGCTACGGCACAGTCATTACCGATATGGATGGAAAAATCGTTTACATAAATGATTGCCTTGCCGGCATGCACCAATACACTGCGGATGAACTGGCGGGCAAGCATCTTCCCATATTCCATAACCAGGAGCAGATGCCGCGGGTAAACGATTTGATCGGTCAGCTCAAGAAAGAAGGGAACTCCGTTGCCCAGGAAGTCTGGCACGCAAGAAAAGACGGCAGTGTGTTTCCGACCCTGATGAATGCGAATATCGTTATGGATGAAGATGGCCGGCCGCTGTTCATAGCCGCAACTGCTACCGACATTACAGTGCTCAAGAAGGCTGAAAAGGAACGTGAGGAACTCATGAAAGCACTGGAAGTAAGGAACAGAGAACTTCAGAGTGTTGTCTATGTCGCCTCACATGACCTTAGAACGCCCCTTGTTAACATCAAGGGATTCAGCGGTGAACTCGAAGATTACTGCAAAAGGCTCTCGGAACTGGCCAAAACGAGCAAGCCGGACGAAAAGACGCAAAGAGAAATAACTTCACTGCTTGACAATGACATCCCGGAATCTCTCGGCTTTATTGCAACAGGCACCGACAAGATAAACATGCTTATTACGGGTCTCTTGCAGGTTTCAAGGTTGGGAACAGCTCTGTTCAACATTGGACCTCTCAACATGAATCAAATAGTGCAACAAATTGTCGAAAGCTGCTCCTATCAGGCAAGACAATGCGGGGCGACCGTTACAGCTGACGATTTGCCCAACTGCCTGGGAGATACACACAGGACCAATCAAGTCTTCAGTAATCTTTTGGACAATGCCTTGAAGTATCTCGACGCCAGCCGTCCCGGCTTGATCCATATTTCCGGCTGGACTGAGGGGAAAAGCAGCATTTACTGCGTGCAGGACAACGGCATCGGCGTTGACCCGCTGCATCAAGCCAAGGTTTTTGAAATCTTTCACCAGCTTAATCCCCAGAGCCCAATTTCCGGCGAAGGCCTGGGACTGGCCATAGTTACACGGATTCTCGACCGCCAAAATGGCCAAATATGGCTCGAATCGGAGATGGGAAGCGGCTGCAAATTCTACGTCTCGCTGCCCACCGCTCCTTAGCACTATATCAATACGACGCATTATTAATCACCCCATTTCGACACTTTTTCACCGTTTTCGCGTTCAGAGACGCCAATATTTCGCCGATATCAGTCGTAGCTGTCTATCGGGGAACGTCTGGACTCCTCTCGATGGACCTGTATTGTCGCTAAATAAAAATAGACGCAGGCTTATGAAAGCCGACGCCGCTAATTGCGGCTTATTGCACGAAAAAGCGTGTTTATCAATGTCAACAGTTGTTGTTAAGTAATGCCGTGGGATGTGAAACTATATGGATTTAACTAAGATTCTCGAAAATCCTCAGCCCACTCAGCCGCCGCCGGCTACCGGGGGCGACTCGGAGACCGGCCGGAATGACCGCACCGCCGCTGGCCCGGAATTTCGCCACCGCCGGCCTGCCGCCCAGCCAAAACCACAACACAAACCGGGCTGGCTCGCTACATTCGCTACAATTCTGCTCGCAATCGCCCTGGCGACGCTCTTTCTGGCACTGCGGATGCACTGGAGAACAGTCGAACGCATCTGCCTTCTCGCTGCGGTGCTGCCGGCTATCATCTGGGTGAAGAACGCTCTCCGCATCCCCGCCGCCAAGAGGACATACGACCGATTCTACCTGCCAAGAACCCTCACCTACGGCATTGCGATCATACTCGCGGCATTCCTGTCCGTCTGGCTCCGATCTGACACAACCCTTCTCGGCCTGATCCCGGCACTTATCGCCTTAGTATTGCTCTTTACCATTATTGAAAATGCCATCTCGTTCAGAGACAAGGGGTTATTCGGTCGCCTCAGACATCTGACAATAATCGTTTTGCTGACTATCCCCTTGATCCTCTGCACATGGATATCGATCCTCATCTATCTGCCGCGGCTTTATACGCCGCCTGTCCTGACATCCGAAAGCCTCGCGTTCTATGATGAATGCGTGCAATTCCTGGAAGAACAGGACCGGTTTTCAACCGCCACCCTGCGAGCTTCCGCAACGCCCAACTTCTCGACAGGCCACACAGACCCCATGCGCATCAACCTGGCCGAGCACTTCAGCGAAGGCGATATCGCCCGAATACGGCACCTGTGCTCGCAACTCGATGCCCGGTCGCTTCGCAGTATCAAAAAACATGACGACATGATATTATTCTGCAGCTCATGGCGGTTCTTCTTCCCCGACAGGCCCGGCGTTGTCTATTCGCCAAGCCGAGCCAATCCGAACCTGATCAGCCGCGGACCGATCGGCAAATACAAACCTTTCACCCAAGTCGCACCGAACTGGTACATATCGAGAAAACTCATTTCGCGAGCAGACCAACCTGATTACGCCGTCCCCGAGACCCTGATAGACCTTTCCAGCTGGACCGCCGACCTGAAATTCGACTAACCACCCCGGCAAGGACAGAACGCCGGACCGACCGCCCGCACAACATCGACTTGACTGCCTGTAGTATCCGGGTAAGCCGCCTGTAATATTAAGCATTTGTTAAGATTTCTTCTGGACAAGCCCCCGGAGCCGCTTATAATTGGTCGATATGAACGCTAATATCCTTGTAGTTGACGATGAGCGGGACCTGCTGGAGCTGCTCAGCCTGAACCTTTCGGCTGAGGGCTACACGATCACTACCGTCGAGACGGGGAAAGAGGCGATTTCGGCTATCGAGACCGAAAGGCCCGATCTGATACTGCTGGATATCATGCTCGAGGACATCTCCGGGATCCAGCTTACCGGCAAACTCAAGAACAGCCCTGAAACCGCCTCGATCCCGATCATACTCCTGACCGCCAAGGACACCGAAATGGACATGGTCGTAGGCCTCAGCGTCGGAGCCGACGACTACGTAACCAAGCCGTTCAGCACCAAGGTCCTCGTCGCACGCATCGAGGCGGTCCTCCGCCGGGCATACCCCGACCCGACAGCCGGCCACCAGGTACTTGCCGCGGGTGATGTCCGCGTAATGGTCGATTCGCGACGAGTAACGGCAAGCGGCGAATCCGTAAACCTCACCATCGTCGAATACGAGATCCTGGTCGCACTGATCCGGGCAGGCGGAAAGGTCCTGTCGAGGGACGACCTCAAAACGCATCTGGGCACCGCGGCTCAAAGCGAAAGCGGGCGAATAATCGACGTCCATGTAGCAACACTAAGAAAAAAACTCGGCCCCGCAAGAAAAGTCATCAGAACAGTACACCGAATAGGCTACCGCATCGCCAAAGTGTAGCCAAAAATCACTGTTCGGGACGACCCCAGCCGCCCTTAATCCGTCAGCATGGATAACAAACCTATCTGCCTATAAGGCAGTCATCCGTCCTATGCGATCCGAAGCAAGGGTGGCAGCGTGTTTGGCGAAGCCAAACCGATGGTGGGTACCACAGTGCATACGACCATCGGTTTGTTGCGCAAACGCGCTGCCACCCTTGTTGGTGGGCTGACGCACATTTTTTTTACGGGACTGGTACAAGGCCACAGTAATGGCAGGTAAATGGCTGTTATTTCTGGGATCTTACTGCTTCTTTTATTCTTTGTATGTGGCCGCGACCCAGGGCCTTTACCTCGCAGCCCAACTCGAAATATCTCTTGATCTGGTCGTCGCTCAGGATCCCGAAGCAATCTATCACCGCCAACGGCGCCCCAGCCCACTTGACTATCTCGTCGGGGTCGAGCTTCAGATACGGCGAGTGCGGAACGGCTAAGATCACCGCCTCTGCGCCCTTCAGTGCGGCGGCGAGGTCGTCCTGGACGGTCAGATTCTGCAATTCCTCCTGATTGCGGAAGAATCTTGACCACGAATGGCCCGGCGCCGGGTATGTATCCTGTTTTTCGAGTTCGTACCAATGCTCGAGGTACGGGTCGTGTACGGTAAGCTCGGCACCCATCTCCGTCAGCTTCCTGACGACGATCTCCGAGCCCGAATAGCGGGTATCCGCGACATCCTGCCGGTAGCTCGCCCCGCACAGCAGGACGTTGGCGCCGGCGATATAACTGCCCATTTTGCGGAGTGCATCGCGTGTAAGCGTCGCGACGTGCAGGCCGCGGGTGTCGTTTATGTCGATAGCAGCCGTGGTGATCTTGAAAATATCGTCCTCGAAGCCAAGGAGGTGCTTGTATGCCCAGTGCCCCAACCCGCCGTCCTTCGGCAGGCAGTACCCACCGATCCCGGGCCCG